>NZ_JBOFYU010000041.1:0-46440 GCF_051654825.1 Clostridium sp. | reverse complement strand
TCAAAAGAATTGCTGGTTATTACTTAACTTTTATTCTGTTCAATTTTCAAAGATCTAATCTCATTTCGCAACCTCTCGACTGCTTATTTATAATAACATTTATCTTTTTATCTGTCAACATATTTTTTAAAATATTTTTTCGTTTTTCTCTTCAAATATTTAATCAATGTTTTACAGATTTTCCTTGTCGCATTTGTTCCCTGCGACGTCATTTATAATATCATGTTTATTATATTCAATTATATTTACATACTACATATAAATAGTTTTATACATATATTACTCTTATTTTCTCTTTTTTTCTTCTATTTATATATATTGATACACCAGGATAAGTTAACTATTAAAACACATAACTTATTCATATTTTCTCCAATAATCAACATATTTACTTTAATTTTTCTCATTAATATTCTTAATTTAATTTCAGCAAAAATCTAATTTACAATAAAAATTACTAATCTTAATATATAACCCTTAAACATTACTCCATTCCCCTATAATAAAATTAGGCCTTGATAATACTTCTTATTATTACCAAGACCTAACTTCCTATTTTAACTTATTTATTATTTCCTTAAATTTATTACCTCTAACAGCAAAGTTAGGGAACATATCAAATGATGCACACGCTGGTGATAATGTAACTATATCTCCAGATTCCGAAATACTTTTAGCAACACTTACAGCTTCCTCTAAATCTTTAACCATTGTAACTGGTATATCTATTCCCTTTTCTATTTTTAAATTAACAAAGGAATTCTTTATCAAATTCTTTGTTGCACCTAAAAGTATTAAATGCTTTATATAAGGATATCCTTCATTAGCTAACGGCTCAAAAGGTATTTGCTTGTCATAGCCACCTGCAATTAATATTACCTTAGTATCAAAAGCAAATAAACCAGCCAAAGTACGTGTAGGACTAGATGCTATTGAATCATTATAATACTTAACCCCTTCAACTTCTTTAATTAACTCACATCTGTGCTCTACTCCACAAAAACTTTCTGCAACTTCTTTCATGGTTTTAATTGATACATCATTTTTCGTTGCCATAAATGCAGCTAAGTAATTTTCAACATTATGAATCCCCTTAATTACTATGTCATCTTTTTTACATACTTCTTTTCCTTCTAAATAAAGCTTTTCATCTTTATAATATGCCCCATCTTCTATTATACTTTTAGAGCTAAATTCTTTTACTATTCCCTTTGCTTCTTTTGCAAAGCTATTAGTAATTTCATTATCCTTATTTATAATAAGAATACTATCCTTATCTTGGAATAAGAATATATTCTTCTTTGAATCTATATACTCTTCCATATCCTTATGCATATCTAAATGATTTGGAGCTAAATTAGTAACTATTGCTACATCAATATTTGAATCCATTGTCATTAACTGAAAACTAGATAACTCTAAAACTACCATATGTTCTTTTTCTATTTCTTCTATTTGAGCAAATAAAGGTGTTCCTATATTTCCTCCTACCCAGGTTTTATACCCTTCCCTTTCTAATAGCTTTGCAATAATACTCGTTGTTGTAGTCTTGCCGTCACTACCTGTAACTCCAAATACCTTCCCCTTGCAATATCTAACAAACTCCTCCATTTCTGAAGTAATATATGCACCTTCCTCTTTTACCTTGACTAATGCATCACAATCTATTCTCATTGATGGAGTTTTAAACACTACATCAAATCCTGTTAAGTTATTTAAATAACCTTCTCCTAGTTCTAATTTTACACCTTTATTTTTAAAATCTATTGCTACTGCACCTAATTCTTCTTCACACTTTTTGTCAAATGCAGTTATTTGAGCCCCTAATTTCACTAAAAAATTTATTAGAGGAATATTACTAACACCTATACCAACAACGGCTACATTTTTTTTATTTATAAATTTCTTAAATTCCACAAAATCTTTTTTCATTTACTTTCCTCCACAAAACTATATATTAAATATTATATTAGCTATTTAAAAGTCTGTCCCAATTCTTTCTAATTATAACACTTTAATTATTTAAAAACAAAAATAACATATATAATAAATATCTTATCCACAGATATATTTTTTAGTAATCTATATATCCACAATATTTATTAACATGTTTATAAAAACACCCCTAGGAATAATCCTAGGGGCAATTATTAAAATTCTAAGCTCTTCTCTATTATAGCTTGTAGTTCTTCTATTTTAACTCTTTCTTGTTGCATAGTGTCTCTATTTCTTATAGTTACACAGTTGTCTTCTAGCGTATCAAAATCTATTGTTATACAGTAAGGTGTACCAATTTCATCTTGTCTTCTATATCTCTTACCAATACTTCCTGCATCATCATATTCTATATTAAACTTCTTACTTAAATCTTCATAAACTTCTAAAGCTTTTTCAGATAATTTCTTTGAAAGAGGTAATATAGCAGCTTTATACGGTGCTAAAGCTGGATGTAAATGCATTACTGTTCTTACATCTCCACCCTCTAGTTCTTCTTCATCATATGCATCTACTAAGAATGCTAATGCAACTCTATCTGCTCCTAATGATGGTTCTATAACATAAGGTACATATTTTTCATTAGTAGTAGGATCTAAGTAGTTCATATCTTGACCTGAATGTTCTTGGTGTTTCTTTAAGTCATAGTCAGTTCTATCTGCTATTCCCCAAAGTTCTCCCCAACCAAACGGGAATAAGTATTCTATATCTGAAGTTGCATTTGAATAGAATGATAATTCTTCTTCACCATGATCTCTCATTCTTAAGTTTTCTGTTTGAACACCTAAGTTTAATAGGAAGTTCCAACAGTAATCCTTCCAATATCCAAACCATTCTAAATCAGTTCCTGGCTTACAGAAGAATTCTAACTCCATTTGTTCAAATTCTCTTGTTCTAAAAGTAAAGTTTCCTGGTGTTATTTCATTTCTGAATGACTTACCTATTTGAGCTATACCAAATGGAACTTTCTTTCTTGATGATCTTTGTACTGATTTAAAGTTTACAAATATACCTTGTGCCGTTTCTGGTCTTAAGTATATTTCACTTGCTGAATCTTCAGTAATACCTTGGAATGTTTTAAACATTAAGTTGAACTTTCTGATATCAGTGTAATTTAACTTTCCACACTTAGGACATACTATATTATTGCTTACTATATAGTCTTTTAATTGTTCATTTGTCCATCCATCAGCAGTAGCAACTTCTGCTCCTTGCTCAGTCATATGATCTTCAACTAATTTATCTGCTCTAAATCTTGATCTACATTCTTTACAATCCATTAATGGATCTGAGAATCCACCAACGTGACCTGATGCAACCCACACTTGCGGATTCATTAATATTGCACAATCAACTCCTACGTTATAAGGACTTTCTTGAACAAATTTTTTCCACCATGCTTTTTTAACATTGTTTTTGAATTCTACTCCTAATGGACCGTAATCCCATGAGTTTGCTAATCCACCATAAATATCTGATCCTGGGAATACAAATCCTCTGCTTTTACATAGAGAAACTATTTTTTCCATAGTCTTTTCAACTGCCATATTTCTTACCTCCAAATTTTAAAATATAATAAAAAAAAGCCTAAAAACCTAAAGGGACGAAATAACTATTCCGCGGTTCCACCCTTCTTGGCTTTAGCCCAACTTTATAAACTTACACTCCAAAGTTCCCTTCATTTCAAACCAATAGTAATTTCCACCATACATTACCTCTCTAAAATTGATTTTAAAACTACTCTTCTTTATCAATATGTATATTAAATTATATATTAATTTTACCAAATGTGTCTTATATGTCAAGTATATGCGCTCTTTATTTTAACTATAAAAAAGCTTTTATAATAACAGAATCATCTGTTTTTATAAAAGCTTTTTTAAAATGGCTCCGCGAAGAGGATTCGAACCTCCAACCTATCGGTTAACAGCCGAGTGCTCCACCGTTGAGCTATCGCGGAATATTTTAAACTGTAACAAATATTAAATTAAAATGGCTCCGCGAAGAGGATTCGAACCTCCAACCTATCGGTTAACAGCCGAGTGCTCCACCATTGAGCTATCGCGGAATATTTTATTGTAACAAATAATTTAAAATTAAATGGCTCCGCGAAGAGGATTCGAACCTCCAACCTATCGGTTAACAGCCGAGTGCTCCACCATTGAGCTATCGCGGAATATTTTATTGTAACAATTTAATTTAAAATTAAATGGCTCCGCGAAGAGGATTCGAACCTCCAACCTATCGGTTAACAGCCGAGTGCTCCACCATTGAGCTATCGCGGAATATTTACTACATTAGTAATTATATCAATTTTATCTAATTTTGCAATACCTTTTTTAAATTTTCTTCAAAAAATATGTAATTTTTTAATTTTCTCCATTAACTTATCTCTTTAATCACATTATTTAAAATAAAAAGAGCAAGAAACTTGTTCTTGCTCTTTTTTAAATATTAAAGTGGTTTCATAGTTGGGAACATTATAACATCTCTAATTGATGCTGAATCTGTTAAGAACATTACCATTCTATCGATTCCTATTCCTAATCCACCTGTAGGTGGCATTCCTGTTTCTAACGCACTCATAAATTCTTCATCGATTAGGTAAGCTTCATCATCACCTAAATCTCTTTCTTTTGCTTGTTGTTCAAATCTATCTCTTTGAACTATAGGATCATTTAACTCTGAATATGCATTACATACTTCTCTACCAAATACAAATCCTTCGAATCTTTCTGTAAATTGCTCATTTCCTCTCTTCTTCTTTGTTAAAGGAGAAATCTCAACTGGATAATCACAGATGAACGTCGGTTGTATCATATGTTGTTCAGCAAATTCTTCGTATAACATGTTTAAAACTTCACCTTTAGTTACGTACTTAAGGTCTTTTTTAAACTCTAAGTGCTTTTCTTTCGCTATTGCTTGAGCTTCTTCATCTGTTTTTATTTCATTGAAGTCAATTCCAGCATGCTCTTTAACAGCATCTACCATAGTTATTCTTCTCCATGGTGGAGTAAAATCTATTTCAGTTCCTTGATACATAACTTTAGTTGTTCCATTTACTTTTTCACAAGCATATGCAACCATGTTTTCCATTATTTCCATCATGTCATTGTAATCAGCATAAGCTTCATATAATTCTATCATAGTGAATTCTGGGTTATGTCTTACTGAGATTCCTTCATTTCTAAAGTTTTTACCCATATCGTATACTTTTTCAAATCCTGCAACGATACATCTCTTTAAGTATAACTCTGTAGCTATTCTTAAATACATATCCATTCCCATAGTGTTATGGTGAGTTATAAATGGTCTAGCTGATGCTCCTCCTGCTATTGGTGAAAGGATTGGCGTTTCAACTTCTAAATATCCTCTATTGTCTAAGAATTCTCTAATTGCTTTTATTATATTTACTCTTTTTATAAATGTATCTTTTACTTCTGGGTTAGTTATTATATCTACTTCTCTTTGTCTGTATCTTAAATCTGGATCTTTTAATCCATGCCATTTTTCTGGTAATGGCTTTAATGATTTACATACTAATTCAAAAGAACTTACTTTAACAGAAACTTCTCCTGTTCTAGTTTTAAATACTTCACCAGTTGCTGCAACTATATCTCCTAAATCATAAGTTTTATATGATTTAATAGCTTCTTCTCCAACTTCATCTATTTTTATGAATAATTGTATCTTTCCATCTCTATCTTGTATGTCAGAGAAAACAACCTTACCTTGACCTCTCTTAGACATAATTCTTCCTGCTACAGTTACTTTTGATCCTTCTAAAGCTTCAAAATCATTTTTCACTTCTTCTGATGTGTGTGATTTTTCTACTTTATAAACATCAAATGGATCCTTACCTTGGGCTTGTAAATCAGCTAGTTTTTCTCTTCTTAATGCTTCTTGTTCACTAAACTGAGATTCTAACTCTTGTATATTCATTTCCTCAGTTGACATTAAATATCCCTCCGTTAATCTCTTCTAATTCCTAGTATTTCAAATTTACTTGTTCCATTTGGAACTGAAACTTCAACTATTTCACCAACTTTTTTACTCATTAAAGCACTTCCTACTGGTGATTCGTTTGATATCTTAAAGTTCATAGGGTCTGCTTCTGCTGAACCTACTATTGAATACTCAACTTCTTCGTCAAAATCATAATCCTTAACTTTTACAATTGATCCTACTGATACCTTATCTGTTGGAATTTCTGATTCATCAACAACAACAGCGTTTTTTAGCATATTTTCTAATTGAAGGATTCTTCCTTCTGTAAACGCTTGTTCATTTTTAGCTTCATCATATTCTGAGTTCTCACTTAAATCTCCGTATCCTAAAGCTACTTTTATCTTTTCAGTTATTTCTTTTCTTTTAACTGTTTTTAAAAATTCTAACTCATCTTCTAGTTTTTTAACGCCTTCATAAGTCATTAAAAATTTCTTTACTTCGCTCATATTTTTCTCCC
The DNA here is from genome assembly GCF_051654825.1 of Clostridium sp. Classification (GTDB taxonomy): domain Bacteria; phylum Bacillota; class Clostridia; order Clostridiales; family Clostridiaceae; genus Clostridium. The sequence continues at coordinate 39,980 of NZ_JBOFYU010000041.1, read as the reverse complement.
CTTCAAAATATTACTACTTATTTTAATACCTAACACTAGGTCTGATATTCTTCAAACATTTAAAATATTATAAATCAGTAAGTTTAATATGTCAACAAAGTTAAACGGTTATACCTATTATATGTCTTAGTTTAGTGACTTATATATGTATTTACCGTTTTTACTATATTTATTCTCTTACTTTAACTTTTCTAATCAATAATGAACTCATTTTTATATTGATTTAAAATTTCCTTTACCTCAAAACTACTTTCCATAGTGTTCATTTTGTTTCTTAATTCACTACTTTTTGGTAAACCTTTTAAATACCATGATGCATGTTTTCTCATTTCTCTAACAGCTTTATGCTCTCCATCATATTTTATTGCTAAATCATAATGTCTAAGACACATATCTATTTTATCTAATGCTGTTACCTCTAAAATCTCTTCACCGTTTAACTTTCTTTCAACTTGTTTGAAAATCCACGGATTTCCCATACTACCTCTTGCCACCATTATAGCATCACAATTAGTATGTTCCTTTAATCTTAAAGCATCATCTGGTGTAAATACATCTCCATTCCCAATTACAGGAATATCAACTGAATTTTTTATCTTAGCTATAATATCCCAATCAGCTTTACCTTCATACATCTGCTTTTTAGTTCTACCATGAATTGCAATAGCATCAACACCTGCTTGCTCTAATCTTTTAGCAAATTCTACAGCATTAACATTATCTTCATCCCAACCTTTTCTGAACTTAACAGTTACAGGCTTTGTAGAAGCTGCTTTTACACTTTGGACTATTCTTGCCGCTAGCTCCGGATCCTTCATTAAAGCAGAGCCTTCACCATTTTTAGTTATCTTCGGTGCTGGACATCCCATATTTATATCTAAAATACAAATATCTTCTCTTTCATTAAAATGTCTTTTAACTACCTCTGCCATTATTTCTGGATCATTACCAAATATTTGAGCTGCTACAGGCATTTCTTCATCGGCTATTCTAAGAAGAGTTTGTGTATTTTCACTTCCATAGTGTAATGCTTTTGCACTAACCATTTCAGTATAAACAAGTCCACAACCCATTTCTTTACATAATCCTCTAAAAGATATATCTGTAACTCCTGCCATTGGTGCTAGAAAAACATTATTTTTAAATTCTAGGTTTTTAATTTTCATATTATACTACTCCTTATTCTTTTCGTATATTATTCTTAACCCCTCTAATGTTAAACTAGAATCTACCTTATCAATAACATCTGTTTCATTAGCTATTAAATTTGCTAACCCTCCAGTTGCTATTACTAAAGGTTCATCTGAACCAAGCTCCATCATTTCCTTCTTAGTTTTCTTAACTATATATTCAACCTGCCCTATATATCCATAAAGTATTCCCGCTTGCATACTTGTTATCGTATTCTTACATATTATATTTTTTGGCACTTCTAATTCTACTCTTGGTAGCTTTGCTGCTCTATCAAATAATGCATCTGATGATATTCTTACTCCCGGAACTATACATCCCCCAAGATAATTAGCATCTTTAGTTACAGCACAAAATGTAGTTGCTGTTCCAAAATCTATTAATATCATATCTTTTTTATACATATCATGAGCTGCTACAGCATTTACTATTCTATCTGCGCCAACTTCTTTTGGATTATCATATTTAATATTTATTCCAGTTTTGATTCCAGGCCCTACAACTAAAGGGTTAATTCCAAAACTTTTTCTTATCATATTTTCTAAAGAATGCATAATATTTGGTACCACTGAGGAAATAATTATTCCTTCAACTTCTTTAGGATTTAGTTCACTTTGTGTAAATAGTTGCATTACTTGTATTGAATATTCGTCTGAAGTCTTTTTTGCATCTGTTGAAATTCTCCAACTTGCAATATTTTCAGTTCCCCTATATACTCCCAATACTATGTTAGTATTCCCTACATCTACCAATAAAATCATAAAAGCACCACCCTTAATACAATTAAAAGCAGCTTTGTAAAGCTGCCTTTATTTTCAGTAATTATACTCATAAAATAACAATTTAATTTTAACAATTACACAGTATTTGTCAAGTGCTGTAAATTCCATTTTTTAGAATAAACCTAGTATTTCTCCATTTTCTAATATATCCATTCTATTTGCGGCAGGAATCTTAGGTAAACCTGGCATAGTCATTACATCTCCATTTAACGCAACTATAAATCCTGCACCATTAGAAACCTTTACTTCTCTTACTGTTATATCAAACCCTTCTGGTCTTCCTAAAAGCATAGGGTTGTCTGATAATGAATATTGAGTTTTAGCCATACATACCGGTAGCTTATCTAATCCAAACTTCTCTAAATCAGCAATTTGCTTTTTAGCAGCAGGTGTAAAGTTAACACCTTTTGCCCCATATATTTCCCTAGCAATAATATTGATTTTCTTTTCTATACTTTCATTCTCATCATAAATAGTTTTAAAGTTTGATTTTTCATTTTCTAAAGTATCTACTACTACTTTACCTAACTCTAGTCCACCTTCTCCACCATTTGCCCATACATCTGATAAAGCAACCTTAACTCCAATGCTATTACAGAAATCTTTTATAAATTGAATTTCCTCATCACTGTCTGTTAAGAATCTATTTATAGCAACTACAGTAGGTACATTAAACTTTTTAATATTTTCTATTTGTTTTTCTAAATTTACTATTCCCTTCTTTAAAGTATCTACACTAGGAATATTTAATTCATCTTTTTTAGCTCCTCCATGGTGCTTTAAAGCTCTTATTGTAGCTACTATAACTACACAATCCGGATTTAATTTCCCATATCTACATTTAATATTTAAGAATTTTTCAGCTCCTAAGTCTGCTCCAAATCCACCTTCTGTTACTACTATATCCCCAAGCTTTAAAGCCATTTTTGTTGCTATTATTGAATTACAACCATGCGCTATATTAGCAAAAGGCCCACCATGTATTATCGCAGGAGTATTTTCTAATGTTTGAACTAAATTAGGCTTTATTGCATCCTTCATTAATAAAGCCATAGCTCCTTGAATCTCTAGTTGTTTTGCATAAACTGGATTACCTTCTAAATCATAAGCTATTAATATATTTCCCATTCTTTCTTTTAAGTCACTTAAGCTATTAGCTAAACATAAAATAGCCATTATTTCTGAAGCTACTGTTATCATAAATCCATCTTCTCTTAAGAATCCATTTATTTTTCCACCCATCCCAACAACTATACTTCTAAGAGCTCTATCATTCATATCCATAACTCTTTTAAATACAATTCTTCTTGAGTCTATATTTAAAACATTTCCTTGATGTATATGGTTATCTATAGCTGCTGCTAATAAGTTATTTGCTGAAGTAATCGCATGCATATCACCAGTAAAATGTAAATTTATATCTTCCATTGGTACAACTTGTGAATATCCACCTCCAGCAGCACCACCTTTTATGCCAAATACAGGTCCTAATGAAGGCTCTCTTAAAGCTATAATTGCTTTTTTATTCATTTTACATAATGCTTGACCTAAGCCAACTGTTACAGTAGATTTACCTTCTCCTGCTGGTGTAGGATTTATTGCTGTTACTAATACTAACTTCCCATTTTCTTTTTCCTTATTCTCTTCTAAAATATCTAATGATAACTTACATTTATATTTACCATACTGTTCTATATGATCATCATTTATATCTAAATTTTTTGCTATATTTACTATAGGTTCCATTTTTGATTCTTGAGCTATTTGAATATCACTTTTCATTATTTAATACCCCTTTTCGTTATTTTCTATTATATATACTATAAATTATACCATTATAATTTATACTTTTAAATACACATATCGAATATTTATTTATATTAAAGTCTAAAAATTCGTATTTTCACTGTTTTTGACTTATTTTTAATTGTATTAAAAATCAATAATTCGTATATTGTTCTTGAATATATAAATAAAAAAAGTAGCCCTACAGGCTACTCTTTTTAACTAACATCAAAGATTTTTACAAATTCTTCTCCGTCTATTTTTTCTTTTTCTAGTAAAGCTTCTGCTACTGCTTCAAGCTTACTCATGTTTTCTTTTATTAACTTTTCTGCTCTATCATAAGCTTCATCAATAAATCTCTTTACTTCTTTATCAATTTCAGCTCCTACTTCTTCACTAAAGTTTCTGCCTCTACCTAAGTCTCTGCCTAAGAACACTTCATTGTTATCAGTTCCATAAGAAATAGTTCCTAATCTATCACTCATTCCATAATCCATTACCATAGCTCTAGCTATTGCACTAGCCCTATCAATATCATTTTTAGCTCCCGTACTTATGTCTGATAAAACTAATTTTTCTGCAACTCTACCACCTAAAAGTCCAACCATATCATCTCTTAGTTTTTCTTTTGATGTATATGATCTGTCTTCTCTTGGTAAATGCATTGTATATCCACCAGCCATACCTCTTGGTATAATGCTTATTTCATGTACTGGATCTGAATGTTCTAATAGACGCATTACAACAGCGTGACCTGCTTCATGATAAGCAGTTAACTTTCTATCATGCTCACTTATCGCTCTGCTCTTCTTTTCTGGTCCTGCTATAACTCTAGTAATAGCTTCCTCAAACTCTTCCATTCCAATTTTCTTTTTATCTTTTCTAACAGCTAATAAAGCTGCTTCATTAGCTAAGTTCTCTAAGTCTGCACCACTAAATCCTGGTGTTCTCTTTGATAAAACTGTTAAATCAACATCTTCACCAAGTGGTTTTTTCTTAGTATGAACTAGTAAAACTTCTTTTCTTCCCTTAACATCAGGTGCTCCAACAACTATTTGTCTATCAAATCTACCTGGTCTTAAAAGAGCTGGATCTAAAATATCTGGTCTATTTGTAGCTGCTATCATTATTATTCCTTCATTAGCTCCAAAACCATCCATTTCAACTAGTAACTGATTTAATGTTTGTTCTCTTTCATCATGTCCTCCACCTAAACCAGCACCTCTTTGTCTACCAACAGCGTCTATCTCATCTATGAATATTAATGAAGGAGCACTTTTCTTAGCTTGCTCAAATAAGTCTCTAACTCTTGAAGCTCCAACCCCAACAAACATTTCTACGAAATCTGATCCTGATATACTATAAAACGGAACTCCAGCTTCTCCTGCTATAGCTCTAGCAAGTAAAGTTTTCCCTGTTCCAGGAGGTCCAACTAATAATACACCTTTAGGAATTCTTGCACCCATTTCAGTATATCTTGATGGTTGTTTTAAGAAATCAACTATTTCTTCTAACTCCTGCTTTTCTTCATCAGCTCCAGCAACATCATCAAAAGTTACTCTTTTTGCATCAGGAGGCATTACTTTAGCTCTGCTCTTACCAAAGCTCATTACACCTCTACCGCCGCCTCCACCTTGTGATTGCTGACTCATCATAAAGAAGAATACTAAAACTAATACTAGTAGCATTAAACTAGGTATTATACTTATCCATATGCTACTATTTGAAGGTGGTTTAAAATCTACCCTCACATTATCTTTAGGGTTTTGAGCCATTAATAGCTGTAACATCTCACTTGGTGCATATGTTGTAAACTGTTTACCATCTCTTGTTTTACCAGTAATGATCATCTTATCTCTTTGTACTACTACATTATCAACTTGATCACTAACCCATTTTTGCTGAAAATCGCTATAAGCTATTTCATCTGCCATTTTTCCACCATTCCACAATAACGTTGCCGATAAGAATAATACAATTATGGCAAATATCCACACAGATGCGCTTGAATATTTTTTCATCCAAGGCCCCCCTCTCTTTTACTTTTTTATTTTTCTTATTATTTATAAACTTCTTCTTTTAATATTCCTATAAAAGGTAAGTTTCTATACTTTTCTGCAAAATCTAATCCATAACCTACTAAGAATTCGTCTGGAACTTCAAATCCGCAATACTTAACATCTATTTCAACCTTTCTTCTTGCAGGCTTGCTTAGTAAGGTTACAATTTCAATACTATTAGCTTTTCTAGCTTTTAAGTATTTTAATAAATAATCTAATGTAACTCCACTATCTATTATATCTTCTACTATTATAATATCCTTTCCTTCAACTCCATGATCTAAATCTTTTAGTATTCTTACTACTCCTGAAGTTTCAGTTGAACTACCATAACTAGAAACTGCCATAAAGTCAATAGCACACGGTATTGTAATGTTTTTTATTAAATCTGATGCAACAATAACAGACCCTTTAAGAATTCCTACTACTAATAAATCTTTTCCCTTATAGTCTTCACTTATTCTTCCTGCTAATTCTTTTACCTTGTTTAATATCTTTTCTTCACTTAATAATATGTCTTTAATATCTCCTATCATTCGCCTATCCCTCTCTAGAAAAAGTAATTTTTAAAATTTTTTTTGTTTTTTTAGTAACTTTAAAATCTTCTGATACTTTATGTCCAATTATCCACACTATACTATTATCGAAGCATAAAATAGGAATATAATCTCTTTTTTCTCTTGGAATCTTTAAATCAATAAATATATCCTTTAATTTCTTCGTCCCCTTCATTCCAAGTAATCTAATCTTATCTCCATCTTTTCTATTTCTAATAGATAGCCCTTCTTTTATATTATCATAATCGAAATATTTTATTAAGGGATTATTGGAAAATTCTATATTATTTTTATTACTTAAAACATCAAAGGCGATTCTATACTCCCCAAAGCTAATAATAGATTTTTCTATTTCATCCTTAACCACTGCTATATCTTTGTTATTGTTAATTTTTAAAGAAGATATTCGTTTTCTTAAATATATATCTCCATATATATTTTCGGCTATTATTCCATTAGGTAAATTTATCTTTTTGTTTGTACCTAAGCCTCTTAATTCTATTACATCATATATATGCTTCATCTCAAAGTTATTATGAATATTAGAATATTTTATAAAGGCCTTTTTTACCACTCTACTAACTATAGCTTCATTTAAATTAAATAATTCATTATTAATACATAAATCATCACTTATATTAGTACAATATTTTTTATAAATCTTATCACTTTCCTGATCCATATACTCGTTATCTTTTTGAAGTATGCTAGCCATTCTATTTATAGCATTTATTATATCTTCATTAAAGTTTTCTTGCATATACGGAAGTATATCTAATCTAACCTTATTTCTACTATAAACCTTTTCTAGATTACTCTTATCTATTTGTGGATTTAAATTATTTGAAGAACAATATTTCTCTATTTCATTTCTTTTTAAAGATAAAATAGGTCTTATTATATCGCCCTCTCTTTTTACTCTAATTCCACATAACCCATCTAATCCTGTTCCTCTCATCATTCTCATAATGACAGTTTCAGCCTGATCATTAGCATTATGTGCTATTGCTACTTTAGTATATCCATGTTTTTTCTTCAGCCCTTCAAAGAAAGAATACCTTTCCTCTCTACCTGCCATTTCATGAGATATACCTTTTTCCTTAGATATCCTGTCTATATCTATTCTCTCTATATAGCACTGTACACCTAATTTTCCACAAAGCTCTTTAACATATTCTTCATCATTTATTGCTTCGTTACCTCTTAGCATATGATTTACATGTGCTGCTCCTATCTCCAAGTTAAATTCACCTTTTAGCATATGCAAACAATGTAAAAGACATACAGAATCCGGTCCTCCAGATAAAGCTACTAATACTTTATCACCTTTATTTAATAGACTATTTTTTATTATAAAGTGCTTTACCTTATTTATCACTCGTCTACTCCTAATTCATAAATATTTTAATATATAATATAATATAATACCCTTAACAGTTAAAGATGTAAATATTTATAATTAATAATAAAAATTCAATTATTATTAGAGTATTTAACGTTAAAAGAGATGAGATTTTTAACTTTATATCAATCTCACCTCTTTAATTATAACCTAATAAACAGAATATATTTTAGATATTAATACAGTCATATCATCAAGAGTTCTTCCACCACTTAAAGATTTAGCCCTTTCTAATATATCTCTTGATAATGCATCTGGATTTGTATCTGCATATCTTAAATATTCTTCTAGCCACTCAAAACTTCCAACATTATTTTTATCAATATCTAAGACTCCATCAGTTATGGTGACAATTATATCTCCATGCCTTAATCTTCTTTTTTCAATATTAACATCCACATTATCTAAAATACCAAAAGGTAAACTTTCTGACTTTATTACCTCTATTTCTTCTCCTCTTTTAATAAAGCTTGCCACACCTCCAATTTTTATAAATTCAGTTTCCCCTGTATATAAATCAATTACACTTAAATCTAATGTAGTGAATTTTTCGTCCTCACTAAACTTCATACCCATTATTGAATTTACAGTGTTTATTGCTGTTTTATTGCTAAATCCAGCTCCTATAAACTTATCCACTAAATCTACAGCAACCTTACTTTCAACACCAGCTTCAGGGCCTGAACCCATACCATCACTTACCATAGTTAAGTATGTTCCATCTTCATTTTTACCAAAGCTATAGCTATCTCCAGCAAATTTTTCTCCATCCTTTACGCTACTTGATGTGTACGTAGTTACATGAAACTTTGGTGTTTCCTCAATTACTATAGAACAATCTCCACTGTCAGGATTTATTTTACATCCCTCACAGCCTATAGACACTGGAATTTTAACTAATGAACTAATTATAGGCAAAACATTTTTTGAACAGTAATTTGATCCTTCGCAATTTGAAAGCGATACTTTTATCTTTAATCTTCCCTTTCTATCTAAATAACAAAATACATCTCTATATTCTATTTTACTTTTATTCAATGCCTTTCTTAATAATTTATCTATATCAGTACATACAGATATATCTTTATTAAAATCTCTAACTATTTCCCCCATAGTTACTGCCATATTATTTATATGATTTGATATTAAATTCCTGCCTTCTGACAATCTAGTTTTTAATGCTTCATTAACAGCATAATTATTTATAAGCTCTTGAGCACTTCTTAGTAAATTAGAAGTTTTTACACATCTTTTTTCTAAATCTGCAGGAAGTATTATATTATTATTTTCCCCACTACTTATAAGATCCGAAAAAGAATTAAATGTATTGTGTAAATTTCTATCCCAACAACGCCCTTTCATTTCACAATTATAACAAACTCTATCTGCTAAGCTTTCAACTAAAGCAGTTCCCTTATTACTTAATAAAAGCTTATCATTTTCTGTTAAATTAGAAATCGATACTGATAAACTTCCTAAAACACCCTTTAATGAATCTAATCTATCAACAAACTCACCCTTTATTCCTTGAAGATGAACATCGCTTATTATTTCAGCCTTTTTTTCTTGATTTATTTCTTGTGTCGCCTTATTTAATAAACTTTTAGGAAGTATTAATAATCCTCCTGCTGCTATTATTGATTCTATAGCACCATTAATACTAAAGCTTTCAGAATACATTGTAACAATAAAGAATATTACTATATATGATATAACAGAAAAAATTCTACCTGTGTCTTTAAAAACACCAACTATCAAACCACAAATACTATATAATCCTATTAAAAGCATAACGTCATTATAAGTTATTCCTATAATAAAACCCATAGTAACACCTACGGCTGCACCTAACCCACTCCCACCTACATAAGCTATGGAAATTACTACAGTTAAGGCTACTATGTTCCTTATAGATATTCCTACTACAGATACATCCCCAATCCCAGCTACCAGTAAACATATTAATATAGCTATGCTTATTAATTCTTCCGTAGAGAAAAAATAATTTGCTTTAATCTCTTCAATACATTTAATAGCATATTTTAAAATATAATAAACCGGAACTATAGATATTACTTTTATTAATGAAAATGTAATATTAACTCCTACTGGTTGTTTGCTCGACAATAAGCTATATGCTATAAACACAGCAAAAATTAAAGCAAACCCAAATCCTTCTTTCTTATTATCGCTAATTTTATTTCTTATTATTGAATAACTAGCTATTACAACAGTAGATATTACATATACAAAAGCTCCTTCTACCACATTATAAATAGATAAGTATCCCATAATAATTCCAATCATAGATACAATAATTTCTTTAACACTGCTCCTATTGCTAACTGCTAATATATAAGCTAGTCCAAACGGAGCAATTCCCATACCTGGCGTCATAAACAAAACCACTCTACTTAATAATAAAGATGTTAATCCTATAATTATAAGTTTACTGTATATATGCTGTAGTTTAACGCCTTCCTTCTTCTTTTTACTATCAACTCTTTTATAAGTTGAAACATCTAATCCATATTGCATATACTCCCCTCCCCTTAGTTTCCATAATTTGTAATTTAAATTATATCACCATCACCTAAAGATATATGTCATATAATGCTATGTATTACCTTTTTCGTAGGACAATTATCTTCTTTATTCTAAGTTAAAGTATAAATTAAAATAAATTTATTAATTCACAAAACTCAATGTTATCATTAGATTTATCAACATTTAATCCATAAATACATTAAATCTATTGAATTTTAAGCCTTTTTCAATTTCTTTTCAAAATATATTTTTTGTCACTATTAATATGTTTTTGAAGAACTATTTATTTCTTATAAACAAAATACTAACTTTTTTGCTAAAATAAAAAAAGCCAAAAGATAGATCTCTCTTATCTTTTAGCTTTTAAAATTAACTTTTCTATTTCTACTTACAATAGCTATCAATTAATAATAACTATTTTAAAATTGCTAATCAAAACAAAAAAAGACTTAAACTATAGTTTAAGTCTTGGTGCTGAGGACCGGAATCGAACCGGTACGGTATCTCTACCGCAGGATTTTAAGTCCTGTGCGTCTGCCAGTTCCGCCACCCCAGCGTATATGGTAGCGGAAATAGGACTTGAACCTACGACACCTCGGGTATGAACCGAGTGCTCTAGCCAGCTGAGCTATTCCGCCATATTATGGTTGCGGGGGCAGGACTTGAACCTACGACCTTCGGGTTATGAGCCCGACGAGCTGCCAACTGCTCCACCCCGCGATATTTAAAAGTTGAATTTAACTTGGTGCTGAGGACCGGAATCGAACCGGTACGGTATCTCTACCGCAGGATTTTAAGTCCTGTGCGTCTGCCAGTTCCGCCACCCCAGCGTATTAGTTTTCGTCTGTCACCTCTCAGCGACAAGATTAATTATATATCATATTATTTATAGTGTCAACTATTTTTTTGTATTTTTTTATAACCCTCACAAACAGCTTGTTTACTGGCTTTAGAGCATATTCATAAAAAAAGACTTTAGTTTTTTTACTAAAGTCTTTCAATATTTTATCTATTTATTTCTCTAATTTTACTAAGAATTAAACTCCTCTTCTACCACTTTTAGATTTGAAGTCTTGATTCTTTTTAACATCTTGCATTCTTTCTTCACTATCTTTTAAGAATCTTGACATTATATCTTCAAAATTCCCATTTGGATTGCTAGTGCCTTTTTTAGTTTCTGTAGACCAATCTATCTCAACCGGCTTAACTGATTTCTTTTTTACATTTGCTTGTTTAATTGATAAGCTAATTTTTCCATTGTCATCAATTGATATTACTTTTACCTTAACTTTATCTTGTTCATTAAGATGTTGTCTAATATCTTTTACAAACGAGTCTGCTACTTCTGAAATATGAACTAAACCTGTTTTTCCCTCGATCTCTACAAAAGCTCCAAAACTTGTGATATTAACCACTGTACCTTCTAATATGTTTCCTGCCATTAAGGTCATGTTACAAAGACTCCTCCTTAAAATTAAATAATGTATGTTATTATAATAATAACCTTTTTTCTATAATTTTAAAACATATTCTTTAATTTTGCTTTTTAGGATTTACAACTTGCTCTCCATCCTTAACCATACCTAGTCTTTCTCTCGCAAGCTTTTCAAGGTATTCATCAGACTCAGCTTTTTTTAATTCTGCTTCTAATCTAGTATTTTTATCTTTTAGTTCTTCTAATTGATTTTGATTTGACTCAATATCAGCTTGAATTCTTTTCATTGTAAGTCCTTGTCTAATATAACTTAATATAAAAACCGCAAAAAGTAAAATTATAATTACGTTTTTAAGAGATAATCGCTTTTTCATTGATATTAACCTCTTCAAATATATTCTATAATTATATTTTAAACACTCTACATATTTTATTCAAGTTATTTTTTTATGTTCCTAGTTTTAGAATTGTTTTTCCCCGAAATATCAGAATATATTACCTTAAAAGGATATATTGCATTTTTAAATAAAAGCCTTGTGACCTTTCCTCCTGCAATAAAAAGCCTTTTTTCAAATTTGAAAACTGTTGGACTTATAAACTTAATATATATAATTAGTGACACTACCATAAATGCATATACGTATGGACCTAAAAATGCATAGTTAGTATATAACAAGAAAGTAAAAACTATAAGTGCGGTTAAAATCCAAAATAAGATGTCTTCAAATATCAATATTACTTTAGGTAATTTAACCCCTCTTATTATTCTATATAAATCAAATATTATTCCTGTAAGTAATCCTGCTAAAATAGCATAAACTACTATATCTACTTGAACTAATATATTTAACGGCATTTACATACTCTATTTAAATAACTTAGTAATTATATTTTCTTTTTCTTTTTTTACTTCCTTGCCACTATAAACCATTGATGATATATGCCCAACAATTATTACATCACCATTTTGTACATCTAATTTATTCATCTTTAACTCAGATCCCTTTATAGTTAAAGCTCCTAGACTAGTATTTAATAAAATTTTTTCATCATCAAAGCTAATAACTTCTTCAACTCCTGTTAAAGATAATCTTTTTCTATCTTCTAAGACTATATTACCTCTACCATCTGACATTTTACTTTCAATATTTCTTTCCATAGAATCTCCTCCATATATTCTTTATAAAAATATATGACTAGAATTCTATTTTTATTCTTTATCTTCTTCACCTTCTAAAATCTCATACATCTGTTTTGCATTTTCTTTTTTAACATGTTCAGCTATATTTACTATTTTAGCTTTTAATTTTCTATTAGCAAAAGTAATTTCTATTACATCGCCTTCTTTAATAACTGTTGATGGTTTTGCTATTTTATCATTTATAGCTACTCTTCCACCTTCACATGCTTCTTTTGCAACTGTTCTTCTTTTTATAATTCTTGAAACCTTTAAATACTTATCTAATCTCATTATTAAATCCTCCATACATTATAGTAGCCAAATTTATAATATATTTTATCAAAAAAACCCGAGGTAACTCGGGTTTCTATATATTACTTATTAACTTTTTCTTTGAATTCTTTACCAGCTTTAAATACTGGAACAGTTGAAGCAGGAATACTTATAGTTTCTTTTGTTCTTGGGTTTCTTCCTTCTCTAGCTGCTCTTTCTCTTGTTTCGAAAGTTCCAAATCCAACTAATTGAACTTTATCCCCATTTTCTAAAGCCTCTTCTACGCTTTCAATAAATGCTTTTAAAGCTGCCTCTGCATCCTTCTTAGTTAATTTGCTTTTTTCTGACATACTAGTGATTAATTCTGCTTTATTCACAATTAAATCCTCCTTAAATAACCAGTTATATATTTAGTAGTTAACTGTTTCTATATATATGTACTATAACTACATCTTCTTATTATATAGTCTCTTTCCAAAGTAGTCCATAGGATTATGAATTATTTGTTATAAGCACTATATATTAGAATATTATTATGTAGGTATAGTAAAGATTAGTATATAATATTCTTCATAAAAAATGAAATTCCTTCTTTTGAATATTATTTTGTTGATTTTTCGTATTTTTTAGCTTGGTTCCATAATTCATCCATTTCCTCTAAGCTCATTTCAGCTAAGCTTTTACCCATTTTATTAGAATTTTCTTCTATAAATGAAAATCTTCTTATGAACTTTTCTGTTGTGCCATTTAGGGCTTCTTCTTCATTTACACCTAAAAATCTAGCAACATTAACACAAGCAAAGAACAAGTCTCCTACCTCATCTTTTATTTTTTCCTTATTATTGGATTTATATACCTCTAATATTTCATTTAATTCTTCTTTTACCTTTAAAAATGCACCATCAACATCATCCCAGTCAAATCCAACCTTAGCAGCCTTCTTTTGAACTTTATCTGCTCTTATTAAAGCAGGTAATGATTTTGCTACTGCATTTAATTCATCAGTAGTACTTTCTAAATCCTTTTCTTTCTTTTTTAGTTCATCCCAATTTTGGATTACTTCATCGCTACTATCAACGTTTTTATCTGAAAATACATGTGGATGTCTATATATCATTTTATTAGAAATAGATTCAACTATATCACTTATATTGAAATATCCATCATCTTTTCCTATTGAAGCATGGAATACAATGTGTAATAACACATCTCCTAATTCTTCAATAATACCATCTATATCATCATTATTTATTGCATCTACTACTTCATAAGCCTCTTCTACTAATTGATTTTTAATACTTTCATGAGTTTGTTCTATATCCCAAGGACAACCATTCTCGCCTCTTAAAATATCTATTATTTGAAGCAAGTCATTAAAGTCTTTCTTATTATCTAAATCCTTAGGAATATATACAGATGTTAAATAATCTATGTCCTCTTGCATATCTAATTCATATATAGGTATTTTTCTTACACTTTCTTGACCTTCTATTCCTGCTGCTCTTACATAATATATTTCTGTATCATCATTATAGAAGTCTAATAATTGCAATTTTACTTCTGATGCAATTAAAGGATTATATACTTGTGTTATAATCGTTCCTATTCTTTTATCTAACACTTGATTTTTCATATCAAATGCATCTATTATCTTTAGTCCTTCTATAGGATCTATCTTTAAGCTATCCATCATTGCATCAACAAAACTTACTGCTGGTAATAATTTATATTCTATATTGTTTTGCTCACATAATTCTATTAAATTAAATACAGATTTTTCTGCAACTAAAGGATGCCCTGGTACAGCATATATAAGTTCCTCTGTATCCTTATATTTTTTAATAATATCTTGTGCTATATTTTCATAAACTTCATCAAAGCTACTTCCTTCTTCATAAAAATGGTCATACGTTTTAAATCCACTTATTTTGCTCTCTAAATAATCTACCGTTGGATGCTTTTCCGTCCTAAAATATATATTTTTACTTTCTTCTAATGCTTTGATAGTTCCTATAGTTAATGCTTCTGGTGCACCTGGTCCTAATCCTATTATTTTTATCATCAGATTCTCTCCTCACTTACCTATTTCTTATTATAGTATCTTTAATATCCTCTACTCTAAATACTCTAAATATTAATATTCCTACTCCATATAAAATCATTCCCACAAAAATAGATGTTAAACAAATAATAGAATTGCTATCTACTTTGGTAGATACATATATATATGTTGTCATTACTCCAATTATCATTAATAATGCTGCCATTGAAGGTTTTATTAATACCTCATAAATATTTATTTTTGCTATATTTTTAATTTTAGTCTTAACTGATATTAAATTCAAGACCATAGACACTATATATGCACTAATACTTGCTATAACTGCACCATATATATTAATTTCTGGAATCGGAACTAATACATATGTAAGAACTACCTTAACTGCGCATCCAATAAATAAATTTATTATTGGTTTATATACATGATTAGTTGCTTGCAATATAGATGTAGTTGTTTGTGTCATTATTATAAAGGGAATTGCTATAGCTGAAAACTTTAGTATTTCTATACCTTCAAACTTACCTGGGAATATTACCCTCATTATTGGATCTGCTAGAAAGAATAGACCTAATGTACATGGCAGTGCAATTACAGAAGATAATTTAAGTGATAAAGATACCTTAGAATTCATTTCTCTAGGATTATTTAACTTATCTGCTATCATTGGTATTAATGATATACCAACTGCCATAGATAATGTTAATGGTATATTAGTAATTAATGCAGCTTTACCTGTTAATTGCGAATATAGTACTGTTGATTGCTGTGCTGTTAATCCAGCTTCTAAAAGCTTTTGAGGTACCAATATAGAATCTATTAAGTTCATAACTGTACCTGCTGCTGCTCCAACTGATATAGGCAAAGCCGTCAATAATATTTTATTAAGAATAGCGCTATTCGTACGAATTTTTTTAATACCAAATTCCTTTTTAGCCTTAGTATATTTAGTATGTAAATATGCTGCTCCAATAACGCCTCCTGCTGCTGCTCCAAACGCAGCCCCTCCTGCTGCATATTCTATACCTTTAGGTAAAAGTAGCACAGCTAGTCCAACTCCAATTATCACTCTTCCAATTTGCTCTAAAACTTGAGAAGTAGCTGTTGGTGTCATATTTTTTAATCCTTGAAAAAAGCCTCTGTATATGGTCATTATAGATACTACAAAGGGAGCAAATGATATTCCAAGTAAAGAGTAATATGCTTTACTATCCCACCTTAAAAAATTAATAATAGGTTTAGCAAAACAAAATAAAATCACACTAGTGCCTGTCCCTAGAAGAAGCATTAACAATGTAGATTCTTTTACTATTTCAAATATTCCTTCAATCTCACCTTTAGCTCTTCGCTCTGAAATCATTTTAGACATTGCAATAGGAACTCCTGATGCTAGTGCTATAAAAAACATATATAACGGATATGACATTTGATAATATCCAACACCTTCATCACCTATTAACATAAGTAATGGCCATCTAAAAAACAATCCCAAGAATCTAGTCAATATGCCAGCTATTCCAAGGATTAAACTTGCTTTCATCAAACCTTGTTTCTTCATAAAATACCTCCAAACTTTATTAGTACTAATAATGTTTATTTTAAGTTTAGAGGTATTATTACTTTTATTTTATTGATAACCCTATTTTAATCTTTTAATATTCTATTGTTCCATTTGTTTTCCTAAAAATGATGCTGCTGTTTCAGCTAATTTCAACTCTAATTCTGAGAACTTTTCACCTGCTTGCTTTGATAAAATAAGCACAGCTCCTATTGCATCTCCTTCTGCTATTATAGGTGCAATAACTTGACTAGAATATTTACCTTGTTCTTCATCATTATGAAGTGGAATAGTTTTAGCGGCATCTGTCACTAGCGTAGCTTTTCTATCTTCCATGATTTTTTCTAGCTCTGCGCTTACCTTTCTTTCCATATAATCCTTTTTTGGAGCTCCACTAGCAGATATAAAGGCATCTTTATCAGCAATTACTATAATATGTCCGATTGCTTGTTGTAAGCTTTCCGCATATTCCTTTGAGAAATCTGTTAACTCCCCTATTGGTGAATACTTCTTCAGTATTACTCCACCTTCTCTATCTGTAAATATCTCTAAAGGATCTCCTTCTCTGATTCTTAGAGTTCTTCTTATTTCTTTTGGTATTACTACTCTTCCTAAGTCATCAATACGTCTAACAATTCCTGTTGCTTTCATTATTATGAGCTACCTCCTTAATTAATAATAATTAGTTGCAGTAATATTATTTGACTTCTTAGAAATTTTATACACATATAGCCAAAATTTATATAATATAAGAAATTATATTATTTCTTATGTAAATAAAAAAACCCAGCTTTCGCTGAGTTTTTTATTATAACTTATCTGCATAAGTTTTTACATTTGCTTCTTCTCTCCACTTAGTCATAGTTTCTTCGTAAACTGTGTTCTTTTCTTCATTTTCAATAGTTGTTTTTATTTGTTCTTTAGACTCTTCTAATGACTTAGTTCCTACTCCTGTAGCCTTTATAATGTGATATCCATAATCACTTTTAACTGGTTGTGATATTTCACCTTCACCTAAGTTTTTAAATCCATCTACAAATTCTTGTACATATTGAGTTGAGTTGTAAGGAATAAATCCATAATCTCCACCCTTATCTTTTGAACCAGGATCTTCTGAGAATTCTTTAGCTAATGTTGCAAAATCTTCACCATTTGCTGCTCTTTCTCTTATTTCCTTAGCCTTTGTTTCATCCTCTATTAAAATATGAGCAACGTTTGCTCCACCAAAACTTTCTTTATTCTTTTCATAATATTCTTTTATTTCATCATCTGTTGCAGCTATATCCTTATGCATATACTCAACAGCTTTTTGTGAAATAACTTGATTTTTCATAAACTCTTTAAATGTTTCATCTGTATAACCATATGAATCTAAAGCTTTCTTAAAGTTTTCTTCTGTCCCGTAAGCAGTTTTCATTTCTTCTATTCTAGTTTGAATTTCTGCTTCTAACTCAGCTTCTTCTGGTACTAAATTTAACTCATATGCTTTTTGAACTAAAAGTTTTTCATCAACTAATGCTTCTAATATTTGCTCTCTTTGCATTTTTAATTGTTCTTTTAACTCTGGAATTTCTTCAAAATCTTCACCATATTGTGCTGCAAATTGCTCTAAATAAGGTTTTAATTCCTTATCTATGTCTCCTCTAGTGATATTTTCATCCCCAACCTTTGCTAGAACCGTTTTTTGAATTGATTCTGGCGTTCTTTCAATCATCTTACATCCCACTACAGAGAAAGCTAATGCTCCTACCATTGCTGTAGCTAATACCTTTTTAATTTTTTTCAAACCCGTTCCCTCACTTTTCTTTTTTATTTTGTTCAATACCATTATACACCATTAGTATATCAATATTGTGTCAGTTATTCAATTTAATACTAAAATGTTTACATATTTTTTGTTAAATCATTTAAAATTTCTTTATATAAATGTAATGCTGTTTCTTTTTTAATTTCAGTAGTTCTTATAGCGAAATATGGCTTTTCTCCAAACATAAGAAACACCTTATCTTTATATCCATTTAAAAGTTGTTTATAGATATTATTTATTCCATTAAATCCTTCTGCAAAATTAAATCTAACCTCTTTTGGAGTTTCTTTAATTTCCTCTATAGATAGCCTTTTAGCCTTACTTTTAATATAAGCAATATCCATTAAATTATATACTGGATCAGGAATATCTGAATATCTATCTTCAAGCTCTAACTTAATTTCATTATAATCCTCTTCACCATCAATAGCTGCAATCTTTTTATATATTTCAATCTTTTGAAGTTCATTTTCTATATAAGTTCCTGGTATATATGCATCGACCTTTATATCTACTGTAGTTTCGATAGGCTCTTTTTCTATTTCTCCCTTTATAATTTTTATTGTATCCTCTAGCATTCTACAATATAAATCATATCCTATTGAAGCCATATGCCCATGTTGAGCTGAACCCATCATATTACCTGCTCCCCTTATTTCTAAGTCACGCATAGCAATTTTAAATCCAGAACCCAACTCAGTAAAGTCCTTTAATGCCTTTAATCTTTTTTCTGCAACTTCTGTTAACACCTTATCTTTTGTGTAAATAAAGTATGCATAAGCTATTCTATTAGATCTACCAACTCTACCTCTTAATTGGTATAACTGTGATAATCCCATCTTATCGGAATCATGAATAATCATAGTATTTACATTTGGTATATCTATTCCTGTTTCTATTATAGTTGTACATACCAATATGTCATATTCCTTATTCATAAAGTTTATCATTTCTTTTTCTAGCTGTCTTTCTGTCATTTGCCCATGAATAATACCTACTTTACATTCCGGAATTAACTCCTGAAGATAATTTGCCATTCCTTGAATGCTTTCAACTCTATTATAAACATAATATACTTGCCCACCTCTATTAACTTCTCTTAATATGGCATCTCTTATAAGCTGTTCATTATGCTCTACTACATAAGTTTGTATTGGATACCTTTCTTCTGGAGGAGTTTCTATTACCGAAATATCTCTCGCTCCTGTTAATGACATATGAAGTGTTCTTGGAATAGGTGTAGCACTTAAAGTTAATACATCAACGTTTTTCTTTAATGCTTTTATTTTTTCCTTTTGTGCAACTCCAAATCTTTGCTCCTCATCTATTATTAATAACCCTAAATCCTTAAATTCTATATCTTTTGATACTAGTCTATGAGTTCCTATTAATATATCTACATTTCCTTCTTTAAGAGCTTGAAGTGTTGCCTTTTGATCCTTTGCACTTCTAAATCTACTTACCATATCTATTTTCACTGGAAAATCTGAAAATCTTTTAACCATATTTTTATAATGTTGCTCTGCTAATATTGTTGTTGGAACTAGAAATGCTACTTGCTTGCCATCCATAACAGCCTTAAATGCTGCTCTTATAGCCACCTCTGTTTTACCATATCCAACATCACCACAAATCAACCTATCCATAGGTTTATCTGATTCCATATCATTCTTTATTTCTTCTATAGATGTTAATTGATCTGGAGTTTCTTCAAACGGAAACTCATCTTCAAATTGACGTTGCCATTCTGTATCACTACCAAACTTATATCCCTTAAGCGTTGATCTCGTAGCATATAGTTTTACTAAATCTTGAGCAATTTCATTTATAGATTTCTTTACTTTTGCCTTTGCTTTACTCCATTCAGTACCACCTAGCTTATTTACTTTAATAGCTTTTCCTTCGCTACCAATATATTTTTGAACTAAATCTAACTGATCTACTGGAACATAAAGCTTATCACCCTTATCATATACAATATCTAAATAATCTCTTTTATGCCCTGCTACCTCTATTTGCTTAATTCCTTTATAAATACCAACTCCATGACTTGCATGAACTACATAATCTCCTGGCTTTAAATCAGTAAAGCTTTTTATCTTAGATACACCTTTTTTCTTTTTAGCAGATACTTTTCTAACTGTTTTTCTTTTAGCTTCACCAAATACCTCTTTATCAGATATTAAGCATATCTTAAAATCTGGATAATCTACACCTTTTAAAAGATTACCAAATGTTATTGCAACTTCACCATAATTTAAATTATCTATACTATCCTTATAAAAGCTTTCTATTCCCTCATCTCTTAACGTACTTACAAGCCTTTCTCCTCTGCTTCGTGTACCTGATAAAATTACAGTTTTATATCCTTTTGATTTTTTATCCTTTATCTCATCTAACAATAAATTTAATTGACCTTGATAATTATTTAATGTTATTTGATTTAATCCTATATTAACAAAAGGCTTTAATAAATCTCTATTACTTAAAAATGTATCTAATGTAATAACATTTTTAGATTCTAATCTTTCTATTAAAACTTCCTTATTTATTAAAAGTTCATTTTGAGATGGTAATATTCCTCCTCTTTGTAAAAAGGATTCATAATCCTCCATAAACTCATAATAAGTGCTATCTATTTTGCCTTGACATCTTTTTGTATCATCTACTATAAAAACGTAACCATTTAAGTAATCAAAAAAATCTGCTGCATTTTCATAAAAATAAGGAAGATAACTCTCTGCAGTTTCAAATGTTAATGACTCTGTAAGACTCTCAATATTTTTATTAACTATTTCCACTAGCTTTTCTACTCTTTCTTTTGATTCCTTACTTGAATTCACCTTAATTTCGCTAAGCTCTAAAGACATTTTATTCTTTGCCCTACTTAAAGCATCCTCATTAATTATTAATTCCTTTGCTGGAAATACATCAAAATATTCAACCTTCTCTATACTTCTTTGTGATTCTGTATTAAATGTTCTTATTGAATCTACTTGATCTCCAAAAAGTTCAACTCTAAATGGATACGTCGAAGTAGGAGGGAATATATCTAGTATCCCTCCTCTTAAAGAAAATTCACCTTTTCCTTCCACTATTTCAACACGCTCATATCCACATTCTAAAAACCTTTTTGATAAATCCTTAAAGTTAACCTCATCATCTACTGAAATTTTATATGAATACTCTTTAAAAAGCTCAACTGGAGTATACACTGTAGCAAGTGCATCAATTGATGTAACAATTATTTTCTTTCTACTATCTAAAATTTCCTTTATTACCTTTAATCTAGCCCATCTTAAATCACCTGAAATAGCATCTACATTATAAAATACTACATCTTTAGTAGGAAAATAATAAACATCAGTTGTATAAAAACTCATGTCTTCATATAAACTCTTTGCTTCCATATCACTATGAGTTAATATAACCATAGGATTATCTACACTATCATATATTCCAGAAACAACATAACTTCTACCAGACTCTGAAAGTCCATTTATATTTATGGGATATTTTTTTGCTTCCATACAAGATAATATCTCTTTAAATTTCGAACTATCTTGTAATGGTTCCATTACCCCCCTTAATCTCATTAACGACACCTTCCTTAAACTATATACTTTTTGATGCTTTAAATCCATTTAACTTATTCATAGCTTCTTTAGTGCTTTCTTTTATAATTATCTCAACAGCTTCTGCTGAAGCTTCTATACTTTCTTTTAAAATTTCATTTTCTTCCTTTGAAAATCTTCCTAAAACATGAGAAACTAAATCTCCTTTAGGTTGTCCTACCCCTATTTTAACTCTCGGGAATTTATCTGTTGAAAGATGTGCTATTAAGCTCTTTATTCCATTATGCCCTCCAGCACTTCCCTTTTCTCTTATTCTAAGTTTTCCAACTTCAAGGCTTATATCATCATATAATACAACAACCTCTTCCTCTTCTGATAACTTATAAAAATTAACTACCTCTCTTACACTTTCCCCACTTAAATTCATATACGTAGTAGGTTTTAATAATATTACCTTTTGATTTTTTATAAACCCTTCACCACATATACCTTTAAATTTTATCCTATTTAATTCTATATTATACTTATTTGCAAGATAGTCTATTACTTCAAATCCAATATTATGTCTTGTGTTTTCATATTCTTTACCTGGGTTTCCTAGTCCAACTATTAAAAACATAACTTTTCCTCCTTTAGTTCACTTAACATAGTTATTATTATACTAGTTTTTTACAATAATAAAAGGTATTTTTATGCCTCTCATTTTTTATATTTCCCTATAATACTACTTAAAATAAAATATTATAAAATAAAAAAACTAGGAGTTTATTAAAACCCTAGTTTTTCCTCTTTAATATTATCTCTACCTCTTCTACTTTTCCATCTCTCATTACTTTACAATCTATTACATCTCCACTTTTCTTTTCTTCAACAATTTTACTTAAATCTTCAGTTCCTACTATTTGCTTACCATCTAATTCGAATATTATATCAGTTGGTCTTATTCCTGCATTATATGCATTACCATCTTGAACTACATTCTCTACATAAAATCCGTTTACTTCTGTATTTACGCTACTTATAATTCCTCCACCACTTAATCCTAATATACCTTTAAATATATTTGTAGAATTTATTACTTCTTCTAAGACACTTAGATCTATTGCATAATATAAACCTTCTTGTTTATTTTTATTTGTAATACTATAGCTTGCAATTCCTATTAACTCTCCCTTAGCATTACAAACAGCCCCTCCAGTATTCAACTCATTTATTGGTGAACTTATCTCTATAAGTTGGTATTTATTTAATTTATCAGTTGATTCCATTTTTCTATTAGTAGATGTAATCATTCCAGGTACTATACTTCCTATATATTCGTCACCAATTGCATTACTTAAAACTGCAATTCCTTGACCTTCCTTTATCTCATCCGATGCTGCTAATTTAACTGGAACTAATTCACCCTCATAGCTAATTCTTAATATTGCAATGTCTGTTTCTTCATTTCCACCAACCACAACAGCCTTTATAGGCATTGTTCCTTTTGATGACAGCTTTACATATATATTTTCTAATTCCTTTACTTTCGAGTAATTAGTTAGTATAGTTCCATCCTCATGAATTATTATACCTGTTGTATTTCCTTCAAAATAATCATTTTCAGTAAGCTTATCAGGTTTATCACTAATGCTAACTAATGATGGAGATACTTTTTTTATTATCTTTGTATAATCTAATATAACCATATCTTCATTTATTCTATTTTCTTTTGCTTGCTGAATAACAACATCATATTTAATCTTCATCATAATATTCGAAAATAAAGCCCCTGACACTCCCGCCAAAATGAAGTATAAAATCAATTTACCTCCAAACCTTATATTAGATTTTGTTTTATTTCTTTTAAATCTTATAGAGGAATTTTCTTGATTAAAAAAATCTTCGCTTTTATATTTTTTAATATTATTTTTTTTACTCATTACTAATCCCTCCTTATTAATTATTTTTTAATTGTAAAGGTAAATTTAACGCCCTTATCTTCGACATTATTAACCCATATATCTTGACCATGCTGTGATAATATTAATCTAACTATAGGTAATCCTAAACCTAGACTTACTTTATTAGTTCTTGATTTGTCGCTCTTATAGAATCTATCCCAAATATTATTTATATCCTCTCTTGCAATAATAGGTCCTGTGTTAAATATACTTACATATATTTTATCCCCTTTTGAATATGTGTCTATTTTAATTTCTCCGTTTTCATATCCATACTTTATTGCATTTTCTATAATATTTGTCACTACTTGTATCAACCTATCTCTATCAGCTACTCCATATTCATGATCATCATGAAAAATAACTTCAACATTCATTTTTTTAGCATTTATTTTTCCTTCAAGATTTAAAATACATAATGTAATAACTTCATTTACATCTATATTAATCATGTTTAAGTTAAACTTTCCTGATTCCATTGCTGAAATATCTAATAAATCATTAACAAGTCTAGCTAAACGACCTATTTCATCATTTACAATATTTAAATAATAATTTTCCTTATCCTTTGGTATTACACCATCAAGTATTCCTGTTATAAATCCTTTAATAGATGTGATTGGCGATCTTAGTTCATGAGAAACATTAGAAATAAAATCTCTTCTAGTCTTATCAGATTCTTCTAATGACTCTGCCATTATATTAAATGACTCAGCTAATTCTCCTATTTCATCATTTGAATGTATTGATATCCTTTTTTCAACTTCACCCTTTGATAACTTTCTTGCAGCATCATTAATTTCCTTTAAAGGCTTTATTAAAATCTTCTTAGCAAAATAATAACTTATTAAACTAGATAGAATAATAGCTAAACCTATTAAACTCCATATTAAAATATACGTTCTTTCTTTTGACAAATGACTACTTGATTCCCCTGCTAATATGATACTTCCCGAAAAATACTCATTATTAAATATAGGCTCTATGTAAACATCATACTTAATACCATCATTAGCAGTACTTAAACTTACACTTTCCCCATTTTTTATTTTATTTAATCTATCTTCTCTTATTTCAATTTTTGTATATTTTTTATCTGCATAAGCTTCATCTGAAACTAGATAAATATAACCTAAGCTATCAACTATAAATACATCCATATCTATAGTGTCATTAACCATATTAATAACACTCTTTAAATCTTCATATGAAGTCTTGCTATTTTGATTTAAATATGCAACTGTTGATTTTTCAATTAAGCTTACTTGTTTTTCTATTAATTTAAATCTTCCACTTTCATATTCATTACTAATGCAGTTTGATAGTATCAATGCTATAAATATAAGAACTACAGCTGTTGCAGATGTAAATGAAATTATTAGCTTATAGGCTATATTATTTTTATTCATTATTTCACCTCAAACTTATATCCTACACCCCATACCGTCTCTAACTGCCAGTTTTCTCCGCCTTTAATCTTTTCTCTTAATCTTTTTACATGCACATCTACTGTTCTTGAATCGCCTGGATAATCATATCCCCACACTTCACATAGTAATTGTTCTCTAGTAAATACTTTATTTTTATTGCTTGAAAGATAATAAAGTAATTCAAACTCCTTTGGAGGCATTTTTATTTCTTCATTTCTATAAATTACATTATATGAATTAATATCAATAACCAAGTCAGAGAACTTTATAACTTCTTTATCTGAACTTTCAAAGTTATATCTTCTCATTACTGCTTTTACTCTTGCTAAAACTTCTTTAGGTTCAAATGGTTTTACTACATAATCATCTGCTCCTAATTCTAATGCTAAGACCTTATCAAAAGTATCTCCTTTAGCAGTTAACATAATTACTGGTATTTCACTATTTTTTCTTATCCACTTTAATACTTCTACACCATCCATACCTGGAAGCATTATATCTAATAAAACTAATTCTGGTTTAAAATCATTAAATATATTACATGCTTCTTTTCCATTATGACATTTTCTAGTCTCATATCCGGCACTCATTAAATACATATTTAATACTTCGCATATATTTTCATCATCATCTACAATTAAAACTCTTCCTTGTTTATTTTCCACGATAATCACCATCCTATTTTATTATTATAATAGATTTATTTATTTCTATGGAGTAACTTTTTTAAATGTTCATAAATTTTACAAAATATTAATTCTAAAATAATAAATCCTCTAAAGAGTTTTAACTCATTAGAGGATTTTAATACAATACTACATATTATTATGCATCAAATAATTTACTTATTGGCTTATCATCATATATTCTTTGAATTGCTTCAGCAAATAATGGAGCAACTGATATTGCCTTAAACTTCTTTGCATTATCTCTTTCTGGTAACTTTATTGTATTTAACATTATTAATTCTTCTATTGCAGAATCATTAATTCTATCAAATGCAGGTCCTGATAATACACCATGAGTACAACATGCATAAACATTTGTAGCTCCTAAGTCCTTTAATGCATTAGCAGCATTAGCTATTGTTCCCGCTGTGTCAATCATATCATCGATAAGAATACATCTCTTACCTTTTATATCTCCAATTATATTCATAATTTCTGATACATTAGCTTTTGGTCTTCTTTTATCAATTATAGCTATTGGTGCATGTAATTTATCTGCAAACTTTCTAGCTCTAGTAACACTTCCTAAATCTGGTGATACAACTACTACATCTTCCTTATCATCAAATCCTCTTTCAACAAAATACTTTGCTAATATAGGTGATCCAAGTAAATGATCAACTGGTATATTGAAGTATCCTTGTATTTGTGCTGCATGTAAATCCATAGTTAATACTCTATGAGCTCCTGCTGCTGTTAAAAGATCTGCAACAAGTTTTGCTGTAATAGGATCTCTAGATTTTGCTTTTCTGTCTTGTCTTGCATATCCATAATAAGGCATAACAACAGTAATTCTTCCTGCTGATGCTCTCTTAAATGCATCGATCATTATTAATAATTCCATTAAATTGTTATTAACTGGTGAGCTAGTTGATTGTACTAAGAATACATCTGTACCTCTAACAGTTTCATCTATATCTACTGAAATTTCTCCGTCACTAAATGTTGAAACCTTTGCTTTTCCTAGTGGTAATCCTAATATATCAGCAATTTCTTGTGCTAATTCAGGATGTGAATTTCCAGTAAATATTTTAATGTTTCTTCCATGGGTTATCATATTTATGAAGACCTCCTTCAAATTTTTGACACTTTTGTTTTATATCTAAATAACTATTTGTTAATAAGACCTCTTTTACTTACCCAACCTTGAATATTTCTTTGCTTAGCTCTAGCTATTGCAAGATCTCCATCTTTAACTTCATTCGTTATAGTTGATCCAGCTGCTATATAGCTACTATCTCCAACCTTTACAGGTGAAATTAAATTAGTATTGCACCCTATAAAGCTATTATTTCCTATTTCTGTTTTGTGTTTTTCCTTACCATCATAGTTTACAACTACAGTTCCACATCCAAAATTACAAGATTCACCTACACTAGCATCACCTATATAAGTTAAGTGAGATACCTTCGTATTGTCTCCAATTGTTGATTTTTTTATCTCAACAAAATCACCGATTCTTGCATGATTTCCTATTACTGAATCCGGTCTAATAAATGCAAATGGACCAACTGTTGTAAATTCTCCAATTTTACTTTCTAAAATTACTGATGATTGAATTTCAACATCACTTAAAATAACACTATCTTTTATTCTTGAGTTTGGATATAACATAACTCTTTCACCTATGATAGTTTTTCCCTCAATAACATTCCCAGGATATATTATAGTATCCTTTCCTATTTCTACATCATCTCCAATGTAAGTAGTATTTGGGTCTATTAAAGTTACTCCATTTATCATATGCTTTGAGTTTATTCTTTTTCTTAAAATTTGTTCTGCTTCTGCTAATTGAGTTCTTGAATTTACTCCTATAGTTTCTTCATAATCAATTACTACAGCTCCAACCTTACTACCCTTTTCTTTTAAAATACCAATAACATCTGTTAAATAATATTCACCTTGATTATTATTATTGGATAGCTTTTCTAAGCTTTCTAATAATTCTTCAATATCAAAGCAGTATAGTGCTGCATTCATTTCATTAACTTTTAATTCTTTTTCATTACAATCCTTATGCTCTACTATTTTTAAAACTTCATTGTTTTCTCTAATAACTCTTCCATAACCTGTTGGATCTTCAACAATTGAAGTTAATAATGTAGCACTATTTTTATTGCTAATATGCTCTTCAAATAATCTCTCTACAGTTTCAGGCTTTATTAATGGAGCATCTCCACAAAATATTCCCACTGTTCCCTTTTTACCATTTAAAAAGTCTTTAGCACACTTAACTGCATGACCAGTTCCTAATTGCTCTGCTTGTAATGAATAAGTTACATTTCTTGAAGCTGTTAAAGCCTCAACTTTTTCTGCACCTTTTCCTATTATTACATTAACATCATCAATATTTGCTTTTCTCATTGTATCTATCACATGATTTACCATTTCTTTCCCAGCTACTTTATGTAGAACCTTTGGTAAATCAGATTTTATTCTAGTTCCTTGACCTGCTGCTAATATTAAAGCACTTTTATACATATAACCACCTCATCATAAACATTTTAAGGACAAACTTATAAATCACTTAAAAAATGTTCGTATATATATTTATATATTATATTGTATTACCTGTAGTATTTCAACACCAACCAGTAATTTATATAGTTTGTAGCTCTACCTATAAAAAATAAAAAGAGGTCTCCCTCTTTTCATTTTTGTAATAAAAGCATTATTCTACTTCTATTACCACTTTTTCATCTTCTACTATTGCTTTCTCGTAAGCTTCAATAATAGAATTTTGAATTTTTTCTCTTGTTTCTGTGTTTATAGGATGTGCTATATCCTTAAACTCACCATCAGGAGTTTTCCTACTTGGCATTGCTATGAATAAGCTGTTTTGTCCCTCAATAACTTTGATATCATGAACTACGAATTCATTATCAAATGTTACTGAAACTATCGCCTTCATCTTGCCCTCTGTAGTTATTTTTCTAATCCTAACGTCTGTAATTGTCACTGCACTACACCTCCAGTTGCTATGATACAATAATATAATTCTATATTTTCTTCCATTTTCCTCTTTTTATTCCAAATTTTATAAGTTATTTACATATCATTTACACTAGAGAAATAGTACTTTATAACTAATATATAAAAGATTTTTTAATACTCATTTCTCATTATCTTTTATAAGGCCATTCTAAAAATCATCACATAAAAAAATTGAATTTTTTTAATAAATGTACCATTTAGCTATTTCAAGGTACTTTTTACATAACTATTAACTTTTATTATTAATAAATGCTAAAAAAAGTATTTACTAGAAATACTTTTTTTGTTAAACATTATTTTTAGCTCTTATTAGTTGCTCATAATTTTTGAAGGGTTAACTTCTAATTTTTCTATATCTTCTTTATATTCAAGCTCTACTATTGAGATATAATCTGTTGCCTTTTTCTTATTTACTCCAACATTATCAACTAAAACACCAATTCCAACTAACTCGCTATCAAATTCTTTTAATAAATCTCTTATTCCTTTAGCAGTTCCTCCACCTCTTAAGAAGTCATCTATAAAGATACACTTACTTGCTGGCTTCATACATTTTTTAGAAAGTGACATTTGTTGAATTCTTCCGCTTGTTCCTGAAACATAATTAATTGTAACGGTAGATCCTTCTGTTACTTTACTATCTCTTCTAATTATAACTAATTGAATTCCTAGGTTTCTAGCTACTTCATAAGCTAAAGGAATTCCTTTTGTTTCTACAGTAACTATATAATCTACTTCTGTTGCCTTAAATAAGGATGATAATATAACTCCCGCTCTACTTATTATTTGAGGATTATACATTAAATCAGTCATGTATATAAAATTACCTGGAACTATTCTTGTTTCATCTCTTAATAATTCACAAAGTTCCTCTGCAAACTTTTTACTATTACTATGACCTATACTTGGAATATATCTTATTCCACCTGCTGCTCCTGCAATAGTTTCTATTTTTCCCATTTCTAACTTTTCAAGAACTTCTCTTACTATTACTATATCTTCACTAATTGTTGATTTAGCGGCATTAAGCAACTCTGAAAAATTATTTAAACCAATTACCTTATTAGGATTTTCCATTAATATCTTTGTAATAGCAACAACTCTGCTATTTCTACTTAGTTTCTCCAAAATATATCACCTACAATTTTTGTTTTTTTCCGAATTATTTGTTATTTTCAACCCTCTAATATTCATATTTTATTCCATATTCTGCTCAATATCAATAGATTTTAAACACTTGGTAAATATTATTTATAGTAATAAAGGCATTTTTAACTTAAATAAATAAAATATTCAATATAATCTTCTTTTTTATGTGTTCATTTTCTTAAATTTGTATATAATTATAAAGATGACTTCTATACATTTATTGGATAAATAAAATAAATATATACATAAGTCATTTTAAAACTAATTTTAAGGGGTTGATTTTTTGTCTTTTGATTTTAATAAAGATACAAACAAAAAAGTTCACTTCATTGGTATCGGTGGAGTAAGTATGAGTGGACTTGCTGCAGTTTTATTACACAACGGATTTAAAGTATCTGGTTCTGATTCAAAGGAATCTGATATTACAAATAAATTAAAACTTTCAGGAGCTGAAATATACATAGGTCATAAAAAAGAAAATATACAAAATGTAGATTTAGTTGTTTATACAGCTGCTATTCCTTCTGATAATCCTGAAATATTAGAAGCTAAATCTAAAAATATACAACTTATGGACAGAGCTGAATTCTTAGGCTTAATAATGAAAGGTCATAAATATAATGTTGCTGTAGCTGGAACTCATGGTAAAACAACTTGTACTTCTATGCTTTCACATGTAACTTTAAAAGCTGACTTAGATCCTACTATTCTTGTTGGTGGTGATCTTGATGTAATAAACGGAAATTTTAAAATAGGTAAAAGCGAGTACTTTTTAACTGAAGCTTGTGAATATAAGGAATCATTCCTTAAATTCTATCCTTATGTAGGAATTATCTTAAATATAGATGCAGATCATCTTGACTATTATAGAGATATAAATCATATTCAAGAAACATTTAAGAAATTCTCTAATATAATTCCTAAGGATGGTTATTTAATCGGATACGCAGAGGATGAAAAGGTTCTAGAAATATTAAAAGATGCTAAATGTAACACTTTAAGCTATGGAATTAACGTAGGTGATGTTACTGCTAAAAATATAAGCTTTAACAATAAAGGTTGTGCTACATTTACTGCTTGTAGAGATGGCAAAGATTTATTCCAAGTAACATTAAATACAACTGGAAGACACAATATTTTAAATGCTTTATCTACAATTTGTGTAGGATTAATATTTGATATACCTCATAAAGATATTATTGAAGGTCTAGCTGAATGTAAGGGTGCGCATAAACGTTTTGAGTATAAAGGTGAAATAAATGGTTCAACAATAATAGATGATTACGCTCATCACCCTGTTGAAATTAAAGCAACTTTAAATACTGCACAACTTATACCTCACAATAAAATATATACAGTATTCCAACCTCACACTTATACTAGAACTAAAACTTTATTCAATGAGTTCACAAAATGCTTCTCAGAAACTGATGAGCTACTATTAATGGATATATATGCTGCTCGTGAAAAGGATACTGGATTAGTTACATCTGAAGAATTAGGTGATGCTATAAGAAAAGAAGGAATATCTTGTATAAATGTTCATAGTCACGAAGAAGCTGCTGAGTACTTACGCTCTAAAATCTCTAATAACGATTTAATTTTAACTGTTGGAGCTGGTGATGTAGTTAAAATTGCAGATATATTATTAAAGTAATTTATACTAATGAAAAGTGGTTTTCTAATTGAAAATCACTTTTTTATTACTTTTAACGACATTTTATGATTAAATTATGTTATTTTTATTTCATTTCTTTTAATTTTACTTTATAATTTACAAGTCTAAAGGGATTTGTTTAATTATTACGGTAATAAAAAGCAAAATTTATAACAAACTATAGTTAGAGGTGATTTTATGGATTTATTAAACAAACTTCAAGTTGCTGCTAAGTTTATTCTTGAAAAAACTAAATACAAACCTGAAATAGGTTTAATTCTAGGTTCTGGTCTTGGTTCTTTAGCTGATACTATAGAAAACCCTGAATTTTATGCTTATGAAGATTTACCTAACTTCCCAACTTCTACAGTAGAAGGTCATGCTGGAAGATTAGTTTTAGGAATGTTAAATGGCAAATGTGTAATTGCAATGCAAGGTAGATTCCACTACTACGAAGGATACGAATATAATGATGTAACCTTCCCAGTTAGAGTTATGAAGCTACTAGGTGTTACAAAGCTAATTGTTACTAATGCAGCTGGTGCAGTTAATACAAATTATGTTCCTGGAGACTTAATGCTAATAACTGATCACATTAATTTATCTGGAGATAATCCTTTAATAGGAAAAAATCTAAATGAATTTGGTGCAAGATTCCCAGATATGTCTACAGCATATAGTCCTAAACTTAGAAGCACAGCTATAGAAACTGCTGCTAAGTTAAACATTGATATTAAGCAAGGTGTTTATGCAATGATGAGTGGACCAACATATGAAACTCCAGCTGAAATAAGAATGGTAAGAATTCTTGGCGGAGATGCTGTTGGAATGTCTACTGTACCAGAAGTTATTATTGCAAACCATACTGGCATGGAAGTATTAGGAATTTCTTGCATGACAAACATGGCTGCTGGTATTTTAGAGCAACCTTTAAACCATGAAGAAGTAATGGAAACATCTAATATGGTTAAAGAGAAATTTATTTCTCTAATGAATGGAATTATATCAGCACTATAATTTAATTTACTAAACAAATGATAAAATAACTTGAAAAACAAAGGAGAAAAATTTTGGACAGATTTATAGGAATTATTGGTATAATAGTTATAATTGGTATAGCTTATTTACTTTCAGAAAACAAGAAAAAAATTAACTGGAGGCTTGTCGCTACTGGCCTTGGACTTCAAATAGTATTTGCAATACTTATTTTAAAGATTCCTCTAGGACAAAGAGTATTCCAATCTGCAAGTGATGCAATATCAAAGTTATTAGACTTCACAAAAGAAGGAACTAATTTCTTATTTGGACCTCTAGCTGATACAAATGCAGTAGGATTTGTATGGGTTGTTCAAGTTTTACCTACAATAATATTCTTCTCAGCTTTAATGGGAGTATTATATTATTTAGGAATTATGCAATTTTTAATAAAATTTATAGCTAAATTCATAAGTAAGTTGCTTGGAACAAGTGGTTCTGAAACACTTAGTGCAGTTGGTAACATATTCTTAGGCCAAACTGAAGCCCCTCTTCTAGTAAAACCTTTCGTAAAAGATATGACTAGATCTGAACTTATGGCTATTATGGTTGGTGGTATGGCAACTGTTGCTGGTGGTGTTATGGCTGGATATGTTGCAATGGGAGTTAATGCAGGTCATTTACTTGCTGCAAGTATAATGGCTGCACCTGCAGGATTAGTATTAGCTAAGATACTTGTACCTGAAACAGAAGAAAGTAAAACTAAAGACTCAGCTAACATAGTTGTTGAAAATACAGCTTCAAACCTTGTAGAAGCTGCTGCAAATGGAGCTAGTGATGGTTTAGGATTAGCTTTAAATGTAGGTGCAATGTTACTTGCCTTTATAGCATTATTAGCATTAGTAAACTTCTTTATAGCATCTATTGGTGGAATATTTGGATTCCCAGATTTAAGCTTCCAATGGATATTAGGTAAATTATTCTCACCATTAGCACTTGTTATGGGTGTTCCTATGTCAGATGTTTCTGTTGCAGGTAGTTTACTTGGGCAAAAGATAATACTTAATGAGTTTGTAGCTTATTCAGAGCTTGCTAACTTAATGGCAACTAATACATTACAACCTAAAACAGTTATGATTTTAACTTATGCTTTATGCGGATTTGCTAACTTTAGTTCTATAGCTATTCAAATAGCTGGAATTGGTGGTTTAGCTCCAGAAAAGAAAGGTATAATAGCAAAGTTAGGATTTAAGGCTCTTGTTGGTGGTGCATTAGCTACATGCTTAACAGCTACTTTAGCAGGTTTATTATTCTAATAAATAAATTCTATAATAAATCCTACTCTCTATGAGATTAGGATTTATTTTTTTATAAAAAAGGATTTGATCATAAATTTATTGATCAAATCCTTTTTCATTATTATATTACAGTAACTTCCTTAGAAACTTTGTTTAAGACTTCACATCCATCTTTAGTTACTAAAACTAAGTCCTCTATTCTCACACCAATATCATCCTTTAAATATATGCCTGGCTCTATTGAGAATATCATTCCAGCCTTTACCTCTTCATGATTAACAGAACTAACATCACCAAAGTCATGACCTTCAATACCAATACTATGACCTGTTCTATGTGTAAAGTATTCTCCATATCCAGCTTTTTCTATATGATTTCTTGCAGCCTTATCAATATCTGAGAATTTAACTCCTTCTTTAACAACTGATATAGCTTTTAAGTTTGCTTCCTTAACTATATTATATATTTCTCTATGCTTATCTGAAGGCTCTTCACCAAAGAATATTGTTCTTGTCATATCAGAGCAATAATAATCATAAACTCCTCCAATATCAATAACTATACTTTGCCCCTTTTTAATTGGAGACTTTCCTGACTTATGATGTGGATCAGCTCCATTAGGACTAGTTGCTATTATTGGAGAAAATGAAAATGATCCTACTCCATTTTTCTCATATATATCTGATAATAGATTACAATAATACTTTTCTGAATAACCTTCTTTTAAATTATCCCATAAAGTCGTCATAACTAAATCATTTATTTCTGATGACTTTTTCATTAACATTATTTCTTCTTCATCTTTTATCATTCTTAATCTATCAACTATAGGTGATGAATTAATAAAGGATTTTGCTGCATTTTTTTCTATTAAGCTAATTAAAAAATGAGCTGGCCAATTTTTATCCACACCTAACACATCATTTTTATCCACAATTGTGCATAATAAATCAACAGGACTTTCTACATCTGAATACCATAATATATCTACGCCTAAATCCTCATAAATAGGAAATAATTTATTTACTATAAATTTATGCTCTCCTTTTATGTTTAAATATAATGCGACCATTCTTTCTCCTGGTGAAATCCACTTACCTGTTAAATAAAAAATAGATGGTGGAGATGTTACTAAAATTTGATTTAATCCTTGATTTTTCATAGCTTCTAAAACATTTTTTACTCTATTATTTTTCATTTGAATTTCTCCTTCTATTGTAATTATATAAATATAATATACCTCAATATTATAATAATATCTATTTAAAACCATTTATTTGATTATCATAAGGGTGATATAATAGTAAATATAACATTTAGGAGGAGAGAAAATGAGAATAGCAGTTATTTCTGATATACATGGAAACTTATATTCATTGATGAAGGTTTTAGAAGATATAGATAGTGAAAAAGTTGATTCAATAATATGTCTTGGTGATTTAGTTGGATATGGTCCACATCCAAATGAAGTTATTGCTTTAATTAAAAGAAGAGAAATTCCTTGCCTAAAAGGAAATTATGATGCCTCTGTAGTAGATGGAGACTTTACTTACATAAGAAACAACAATATTAACTCTTTTTCATTACCTTGGGCTGTTGATGAAGTTCGTGCCTCAAATAAGTATTATTTAAATAGCTTACCCGAAGAATTTACAAAGACTATAAATGGAGTTAACTTTAAATTCGTTCATGGAAGCCCTAAAGCCATAAATGAATATCTTTTTGAAGATGCAGAAAATACAAAGGAAACCATGGACAACTTATTAGAAGACGTACTTGTTTGTGCACACACACATATACCTTCTTTTAAAAATTTCGATAACAAGATATTTATTAACGTAGGAAGCGTAGGAAAACCAAAAATAGGTCGTCCAAATGCAACCTATTGCCTAATTGATATTGATGATAATAAAGAAATAAAAGTCAAATTTAAAGAAATAGAATATGAATTCAAAAGAATTGTAAAAGATTGTAGAATGCTAAATTTCCCAGGAAATTTAATCTCTTCTTATGAATTAGGAAAAGAGTAAAAAGCAATTGCTTTTTACTCTTTTAATGTTCCTACTACTAGCAGCTTCGATAATACTTCCTTTGATCCCCCATGACAATTAGTAAAGGCTTCACTTGCTTCAGTTCCTGCTTTTACTCCAAAATGATATCCTTCTTCCCATTTAATAATATCAGCAACATCATATACAGTTCCATAAATAGCAACTAATGCCCTATTTCCATTTTTCCCATCATATTTTGATAACTCCTCCATGGTAAACTCACTAAATGACTCTCTCTTACAGTGAATATGTGATTTACACTCTTCTAAATATGCTGTTATATGATTACATACCCTATCCATTGTTTCTATTATATTAGATGAATAATCACTTGGATATGTTAATAATAAAGTTTTTAATTGATTTAATTCTATAAATTTTTCTTCTAAAAAATTTTTTTCACTCATAATTATCTCCTAAAACATACTATAAAATATATTATGATTTAAAGTTGCAAATGTTAGTAAATTAGTGTAAAATCGTAATAAACATTATAAATTTATTACTGTGATGAGAAGAGTAGCTATATGGATGTAGTCATAGCGAGTAAGGAATGGTGTAAGCCTTATACGAAACCTTTAGTGAAGAACATCTCTGAGTTTCTAACCGAAATCTAATTGAAAGTAGGCTTAGACGGAGTCAAACCGTTATTTATTGAATAGCATTATTTGTGCTAATTTAAGTGGTCATATTTTATGGCAATTTGGGTGGTACCGCGAAAATATCCTTTCGTCCCTTATATTAGGGATGAAGGGTTTTTTTATTTTTATGAACTATATTTTAAAACAGGAGGCAATTATGGATAAAGTAATTTTAGTTAAGGCACTTTATAGAAACGAAAACGAATACTTATCAAAAGAAGTTAAGATTTCTGGATGGATAAGAACATTAAGAGCATCTAATGCATTTGGGTTTATTGAAGTTAATGATGGTACATTCTTCAAAAACGTTCAAGTTGTTTTTGACAACAACTTAGGAAACTTTAAAGAAGTTTCAAAATTACCTATAAGTTCATCAATTACTGTTGTTGGTACATTAGTAGCTACACCAGATGCAAAACAACCATTTGAAATACAAGCAAAAGAAATTATTATAGAAGGTATGTCTCAATCTGACTATCCACTGCAAAAGAAAAGACATACTTTTGAGTACTTAAGAACTATAGCTCACTTAAGACCTAGAAGTAATGCGTTCTCAGCTGTATTTAGAGTTCGTTCAGTAGCAGCTTATGCAATTCATAAGTTCTTCCAAGAAAGAGGATTTGTATATACTCATACTCCAATTTTAACTGGAAGCGACTGTGAAGGTGCTGGAGAAATGTTTAGAGTAACAACTTTAGACATTAACAATACACCAAAAACTGAAGAAGGTAATATAGACTTTACTAAAGATTTCTTTGGAAAAGAATCAAACCTTACAGTATCAGGACAATTAAATGCAGAATGTTACGCATTAGCATTTAGAAATGTTTACACATTTGGACCTACATTTAGAGCAGAAAATTCAAATACAGCTAGACATGCTGCAGAGTTCTGGATGATAGAACCTGAAATATCATTTGCTGATTTAAAAGATGATATGGAATTAGCTGAAGATATGCTTAAATATGTAATTAGTCATGTAATGGCTGAATGTCCTGAAGAAATGGCTTTCTTTAACCAATTTATCGATAAAGGAGTTCTTGATAGATTAAATCATGTAATTTCTTCAGATTTCGGAAAGGTTTCTTACACAGAAGCTATTGAAATATTAAAGAATACAGATAAAGAATTTGATTATCCAGTTGAATGGGGAATTGATTTACAAACAGAACATGAAAGATACCTTACAGAAGAATACTTTAAGAAGCCAGTATTCGTAACTGATTATCCAAAAGACATTAAAGCATTCTATATGAGATTAAATGATGATGGAAAAACAGTTGCAGCTATGGACTTATTAGTTCCTGGAATTGGTGAAATAATTGGTGGTTCTCAAAGAGAAGAAAGAATGGATATCTTAACTAAGAGAATGGCTGAATTAGGTCTTAAAGAAGAAGATTATTGGTGGTATTTAGAGCTTAGAAAATTCGGTGAAACAAAACATGCTGGATTTGGATTAGGTTTTGAAAGATTAATTATGTACATGACTGGAATGTCAAACATAAGAGACGTAATACCATTCCCAAGAACTACTGGTCAA
This sequence comes from Clostridium sp., assembly GCF_051654825.1. Classification (GTDB taxonomy): domain Bacteria; phylum Bacillota; class Clostridia; order Clostridiales; family Clostridiaceae; genus Clostridium. The sequence continues at coordinate 1,363 of NZ_JBOFYU010000041.1, read as the reverse complement.
TCAGACTTCTAATAAATAATAAAAAAACTCACCTTTTGGTGAGTTTTTTATTTTTATATGTATATACCTTACATATATTGGTCATAATATTAATGTAGATACAAACCTGTTTAATGCAGGTTCCCATCCCCCCATTTATTTAAAGCGCTCAGGCGCTTTTTTATTTAAACTTAACAGCATTATCTTCAAATCTATCTATTATAGCTAATGATTCTACCCTAACACCTAAATCTTCTAAAGCCTTTCTACCATCTTGGAATCCTTTTTCAATAACTATCCCAACACCAATTAAATTAGCTTCAGCTTGGTTTAAAATATCTATCATTCCCTTAGTCGCACATCCTTGAGCTAAGAAATCATCTATAACTAATATATTTTCACCCTTACTTAAAAATTGCTTTCCAACTCTTACTTTATATGTTTTCTTTTTAGTAAATGAATGTACTTCTGATTCATATACATCCTTATCTAAATTTAAGCTTTCTGTTTTCTTTGCAAAAACTACAGGTGCATAATCAAAATATTGTGATACTATAGCCGCTATTCCAATTCCAGATGCTTCTATAGTAAGTATTTTATCTATTTTTTCATCTTTAAATCTTTCTTTAAATGCTTTTCCCATTTCATTGAAAAACTTTATATCCATTTGGTGATTTAAAAAGCAATCTACCTTTAATATATTACCTTCTCTTACTTTACCTTCTCTCAATATTTTTTCCTTTAGTTCCTTCATCCTCAACATCCTCATTATTCATATATTTATTAAGTTATATGCCTATCTCTACATGAATATACTATGCCTTGAATTAATTACTATTCAATATATTCGTAGTAGGATTTTTACGGTTTCCTGTAGAGACACTTGAACCTTATTCTCAAGCATATACGAAATATTCTTTATTCTTTTTGATTATTATATCATCAATTAAAACAATAATCTAACTTTTATACCAATTAATATTCTAAAGTTATTACTTTATTTTCCTTTAAACTTTCTTTTACATCAATAATTCTTTGGTTTGAAGACCCTCTAAACCTTAACCCATCTTCTTTTTTGTTTTTATCAAATCTACCGTCTACTAGTACATCTATATTTTCTAAAAGTTCTTTCCACTCACTTCTATTTTTAAAGTTTTTTAATATATGTTCAAAGGTATATCCTGAGTAACACCATATATTTAGCCCTCTAGCTTTAAAAGCCTTTGCCATATAAGAAAATTCTTCCGCTCTCTCTAATGGATCACCTCCACTAAAAGTTATCCCCTTAATTATCGGATTATCCAATGCATCATTTATTAAATCATCCATATTACATTCTTCACCACCAAAAAAGTCGTGAGTATCAGGATTAAAGCATTCATCG
>NZ_JBOFYU010000040.1:0-20181 GCF_051654825.1 Clostridium sp. | reverse complement strand
CTTAAGTCTATAGCTGAGGAAATAATAAAATCAGAGTATGGTCAGTATTTAATGAGTTTATAGGGAGGGGTATAAATGAAATATTCATTATGTGTTATTCAGACAGATAGTATAGACGAGACAGTAAAAATAGGTGAGTATTCTGTAATAAGAAGTGGTGTTAAAATAGGTAAAAATACAGATATAGGTCCAAATGTAGTGATAAATTCAGATGTTGAAATAGGTGAGAATGTAATAATACATCCAAACGTAGTTATAAATAGTGGTGTAAAAATAGAGGATGGAGTAGAAATATTCCCAGGTACTTATTTAGGAAAAGAGCCTAAGGGAGCAGGAGCACTTTCAAGAGTTCCAAGTTACAAAAAGGAAGTAGTTATAGGAAAAAATTGTTCTATAGGCCCTAATGCAGTAGTATTTTATGATGTTAAAATAGGAGAAAGTACATTACTTGGTGATGGAGCATCTATAAGAGAACAATGTATAATAGGTTCAAAATGTATGATAAGTAGATATGTAACTATAAATTACAATGCTAAGATAGGAAATAGGACAAAGGTACTGGATTACACGCATATAACAGGAAATTGTATTGTAGGAAATGATGTTTTTATAAGCATTAATGTTGGAATGACTAATGATAACAATATTGGAAAGGAAGGTTATTCAGAAGGTAAGATAATTGGTCCTATAATAGAAGATGGAGTAGCTATTGGTGCTGGAGCTATACTTTTACCAGCAGTAAGAATAGGTAAAAATGCAGTAGTTGGGGCTGGAGCAGTAGTAACTAAAAATGTTTATGATGGTACAAAAGTAATGGGGATTCCAGCAAAAGTAAGATAGCTTAGGGGGGAGAAGTTAAGCTTTAGTAGTCAATAGTGAGTGAATTATAGTTTTTTTAAGTGAATAAGTAAGAGAGAAAAGTAAAAAGGTTTATTTAGGGAGAGATAATAAATAAAGGTTGAAGATTTATGAATTGTGGATAAGTTAGTCAATATTCAGAAAATTAACAACATATCCACAAAGTTATTCACAATAGTGGGTTATTTTGTGGATAACGTTTACTTTAAGAAGAATACAGGCATTAGAGTGAAATTTGAGTTATTTTATGTTTATTAGTCTATTCTTCAATATGCGACAAAATACTAATATATTCATTTTATAGATAGTAAGTTTAAGAAAAAAATTTAATTTAATGCAGAAAATCAATTCTGAATAATTAAAAAATTAATAATATTAACAATATTCACAACTTATCCACAAAAAGTGCACAACTTTAAGCTTTTTGTGGATAAGTTTTTATTATATAGTCGTAACTTATATTAAAGAAGGTCATATTATATAGTAGTGAAGATTGAATAGTCTAGTTAAGAATGAGTACTGAAGAGTTTTTTAGAATTAGGTTTAATTACAATGATAACTTTATTAGAATTTCACTGATAGGAGTTACTTATATAGATTGTGTTTTAGAGATACTTTAGAAGAAGGAAAGAATACAAAATAATGGAGGTTTATTCAGTTGATTAGAAATGTAATAATACCAATTAATTTAAGTAAAAATAATATACTTGAAAGTTTTAGAGATAAAAATGAGATAAATTGCACTCTAGGAATATTTAAGGCAGAAATAGGCGATATTGTATATTTCTATGCAACTAGTCCTTTAAATAAAATAATTTTAAAAGCAGAAGTGCTAGATGTAGATAGAGAAGCAATAAAAATAAAGCGTGCAAAGGATATAAACACAAAGATTAGATTAATAAGTATACTACCAGAAGAAAAATCAGATAAATTAAACTTTAGTTTATTACTTAAACATGGTATAAACGGAATAATAAAAGGGCCTATATTATTAGAGAATAACCCTAAGCTTAGAGATTATTTAGATATGATAGAAAAAGAAGTGTAATGACTATAGATGTAGTAATTATCCACAAAGTTATTTAGATATAATTCTGTGGATAATTATATTTAATGATCTATAGTATCTTGTTTAGCGATAATTATTGAATCAATTGCTTGACTTAAAAGTAAAACTTCAAGTGTTAATCCATTATCTTCATAAAGGATACCCAAAATTTTTCTCAAGTCCTCTAAAACTTCATCAGTTATAGCAAACATAAAACCCTCCTTACATTCGTTTTAAAAATAAATCTTATCTATTCTGATATTTTAATAAAACTTATTTTCACAAAACTAAAATAATACATATTTACGCAAATAAATTATATTTTACGTATAATATGCTATTTTTTACGTATTTATTTAAATAAAAAAAATAAGAAATGTATAATTTTAATAAAAGTAAAGTAAATTATTAAACCTCAATAAATTTAATGATTATATGAAATGATTAAATAAAATAGAAAAATTAGATTAAGATTAGACAAACAATTAAACAAAGGATAGAGGGGGTTATGAAATGATATATGAAAAAATAAAGAATAAAGAAGCTAGCATGTCTGTAATAGGATTAGGATATGTAGGACTACCATTAGCAATAGAATTTGGGAAAAAAGTTAATGTAATAGGTTTTGATTTAAATAGAGAAAAAATAGAAAGATACAACATTGGAATAGATGATACTAAGGAAATAGGAAAAGATGAATTAAAAAAAACCTCTGTAGAGTTTACATGTGATGAAGAAAAATTGAAAGATAGTGTATTTCATATAGTAGCAGTACCAACACCAATAAATAAAAATAACGATCCAGATTTAGCTTGTGTTATTGGAGCAAGTAAGGTTGTAGGACGAAACTTAAAAAAGGGGGGAATTGTTGTTTATGAATCCACAGTATATCCAGGAGCAACAGAAGATATTTGTGTTCCAATATTAGAAGAAGAATCAGGATTGAAATGTGGACAAGATTTTTTTGTTGGTTATTCACCAGAAAGAATAAACCCAGGAGATAAAGAGCACAGGTTAGTAGACATAGTAAAAATAGTATCAGGTATGGATAAAAACACTATTGAGACTGTTGCAAATATTTATGGGTTAATAATAAGAGCTGGTGTACATAGAGCTAAAAGTATAAAAATTGCAGAGGCAGCCAAGATAATTGAAAACTCACAAAGAGATATAAATGTTGCTTTTATGAATGAACTATCAATAATATTTAATAAGTTAAATATAGATACAAATGAAGTATTAGAGGCTGCAAGAACAAAGTGGAATTTCCTTAACTTTTACCCAGGATTAGTTGGAGGACATTGCATTGGAGTAGATCCATATTATTTAACACATAAGGCTGAAGAAGTAGGATATAACTCACAAATAATATTATCAGGAAGAAAAATAAATGATCAAATGGGAAAATACATAGCAGAAAATACAATTAAAAAATTACTCAAGGCAAGGATAGATATAAATAAGGCCAAAGTTTGTATTTTAGGAATTACTTTTAAAGAAAATTGTCCTGATATAAGAAATACAAAGGTAATAGATATAATAAATGAGCTAAAGAGTTATGGAATAAATCCTATTGTAAGTGATAGCATTGCAAGTAAGTATGAAATAAAGGAAGAATATAATATTGATTCAGTAAATATAGAGGATATAAAAGAGATTGATGCACTAGTAATTGCAGTTCCACATAATGAATATAGGAAGCTATCATTAAAACAAATTGAAAATATGTTTAAAACAAAAGAGAAAGATAGAGAAGACGGACGAGTTATTATTGATATAAGAGGAATATTAAAAAAAGATATAGTAGAAGAAATAGGATATAGTTATTGGAGTTTGTAGATATGAAAGAATTAATAAAAAAAGAAAAGACTTTTTTAGTGACAGGGGGAGCAGGCTTCATAGGATCTAATATATGTGAAGAGCTTTTAAAAAGAGGATATAAGGTGAGATGCTTAGATAATTTTTCAAACGGTAGAAAAGAAAATATTGCACACCTTATGGAAGATGAGAATTTTGAACTTTTAATTGGAGATATTAGAGAGTACTCTATATGTGATAAAAGTTCTATAGGGGTAGATTATATTATTCATCAAGCAGCATTAGGATCAGTGCCAAGAAGTGTAAAAGAGCCACGTATATATGAAGAGGTAAATATAAAGGGGACATTAAATATATTTGATGCAGCTAGAAATAACAATGTTAAAAGAGTAGTATTTGCATCATCTTCATCAGTATATGGAGATAGCACTGTATTACCTAAAAGAGAAGGGGAAGAAGGAAGAGTGTTATCACCATATGCACTTACTAAGAAAGTTACAGAAGATTACGCTTCATTATATACAAGGTTATATGGATTAGAAACTGTAGCATTAAGATATTTCAATATATATGGAAGAAGACAAAAATCAAATGGATTTTATGTAGCAGTTATACCAAAGTTTATAAGCACCATTTTAAATGATGGACATCCTAAAATAGATGGAGATGGTATGCAATCAAGAGATTTTACATATATAGATGATGTTATAGAAGCAAATATTAAGGCTTGCTTTGCACCAAAGGAAGCAGCAGGAGAAGCATTTAATATTGCAGCAGGCGGGAGAGAAAGTATTATAGATGTTTGTAATAAAATAACTACTATATTAAATAAGGAAATTAGATATTATCATTCTGAAAGCAGAGTTGGAGATATTAGAGATTCAAATGCAGATGTATCTAAGGCAAAAAATATATTAGGATATGAGCCAAAATATAAGTTTGATGAAGGTTTAAAATTAACTATAGACTGGTACAAAAATGAGTTAAAAAATTAATACATATATTAAATTTGCACTTCATAATAGTGAAGTGCATTTTTATGTATTAAACACAAAAGCATAAGATAATGTAACTCTATAAATAATAAAAGGCATAAATTCAAACAATATATATATAATTTAGAAGAAGTAAGTAGGGTGATAAATATGTTTAAGATTGCAATTTGTGATGATGAAATAATACATCACAATTTATTGAAGGATTTTATAAATATGTGGGCTAATAAGTTTCAAAATGAAATAAAAATAAGCTGTTATCAGTCAGCAGAAGAGTTTTTATTTTATTGGAAGGAAGAAGAGGAATTTAATTTAATAATATTAGATATAGAAATGAGGCAAATGTCAGGAACAGAACTTGCAAGACATATAAGAAGTCGCGACAAAGATATAGATATAGTATTTTTCACAGCTCATAGTGAATTTGCATTTGAAGGATATGAAGTTAAGGCAATGAATTATTTATTAAAGCCTATAAATTATAAAAAGTTAGAAAAGGTAATAAATAAATCTTATGAAAAATACAAAAATTCTAAGAAAAGTGAAGAGTACTTAAGTGTAAAGATGAACAAGGAAGTTATTGAAATACCTTTAAGTGAAGTAAGATATTTTATTATGTTTTCACATTATTTAGATATAGTAACAGAAAAAGAAACAATAAAGTGGAAAAAGAGAATAAGTGATTTGGAAGAGGAAATAATTAATCCTAAATTTATTAGATGTCATAGATCATACATAGTTAATATGGAGTACGTAAAAATAGTTCAAAAAAATAAGATTATATTAGAAGATAATACTATTATTCCTATAAGTAATACTAGGTTAGATAAGGTAAAGGAATATATATTTAAAAATGATGGGTCTTAGTAATTTAAGAATAAAAAATAAGGTTTTAGGAACTTTTAAATAAATTTATTTAATTTAGATATAAAATTTAGCTAGAAATTAAATGAAGGGGGAGTGAAGAAAATAAAATCTTTATAAGATTAACTTAAATTAAACTATCAAGATATTTTATCTATTCTTAAAAGGTTGGGGAAAAAAGCCTAAAGAAAGATATCCAAAGCAAAGCTTAATATTTTACAAATTTAAATATTAAGATAAAAGCAAAAGCAATACAACATTAAAATCTTATAATAATAGCAGTAATTATAAGATAAATGAAAAAGGGAATTAAAAATAATCGGAAATATGTCAATAATAAGCTAATATGTAAGTAAAAAAAGCGTAAATCATCTTATAAAATACGTTAAAAATCCCTTATAAATAAAGAAAGTTCTTTTTTTATAATTATTTAAATAAAAAAATATAATTTACTAATTACAATTTTAAAACTTATAAAACTAAAGTACTAAAAAAAGAATCTCTTAAGAGGTTCTTTTCTTTTAAGTGAATAGTTTATTTAAGTGAATAGTGAAAAGTTGAGTAAAGCGTTTTATTGACGAAAGAGGAGAAATGTATATGAGAGAAAAGGCATATTTAAGTGAAGAAGTAAGAGTGAAGAGCGAGGAGGTTGTTTTTAGTGAAGAGGTAAGGGTGAGTAGTGGAACGATACTTATAACTGGAATAGCAGGATTTATAGGCTTTCATTTGGGGAAACTTTTAGCTGAGAAAGGATATGAAATAATAGGTATAGATAATTTAAATGATTATTATGATGTTAATTTAAAGAATTCTAGATTAGAAAATTTAAGTAAGTATGAAAATATTACTTTTTATAAAATAGATATAGAAGATAAGGAAAGTGTGGACAGGCTATTTGAAAAATATAAATTTGATTATGTAATAAATTTAGCCGCTCAAGCAGGGGTTAGATATTCTTTAATAAACCCATATGCATATATAGATTCAAATATAAGTGGATTTATGAATATATTAGAAGCATGTAGAAATAATCCCGTTAAGCACTTAATTTATGCATCATCAAGCTCTGTTTATGGAGGAAATCTAAAGGTGCCATTTTCAACTAATGACAATGTAGATCATCCAGTAAGTTTGTATGCGGCAACAAAAAAGACTAATGAATTAATGGCACATACATATAGCCATCTTTATAATGTTCCAACTACAGGATTAAGATTTTTCACAGTATATGGACCATGGGGAAGACCTGATATGGCGTATTTTTCATTTACTGAAAACATAATAAATGGAAAAGAAATAAAGGTATTTAATAATGGTAATATGGAAAGAGACTTTACATATATAGATGATATAACAGAAAGTATTTATAAATTAATTCCACTAGCTCCAAAGGCAAATGATAAGTGGACAGGAGAAGATGGAATAAGTACAAGTTTTGCACCATATAAAATATATAATATAGGAAATAGCAATCCAGTTAAATTAGAAAGCTTTATAAATGTAATAGAAGAAAACCTAGGAATAGAAGCAAAAAAAGTATATATGGAAATGCAAGATGGAGATGTAAAGAGAACATACGCAGATACATCAGACTTAGAAGAAAAGATAAACTTTAAACCAGAAATCAAAATAGAAGAAGGAATAAAAAACTTTGTAAAGTGGTACAGAAGGTATTATTTAAATAATTAAAATAAAAAAGAAAATCATTAAAAGGATAAAATTTCATAGAAATATGAGAGTTTATCCTTTTTTATTTTAGTTATTATTTAAAATTACTAGTTGTTTAACAACAAATATTAGTTGAAAATTATTAGTTTGAGTATAAAAAACTATCATTTACGTTCTTAAAGATTAATTTAGGAAAAAATAAATATAATTTAGAGTATAGATTAAGAAAAGGAGTGAACTAATGAAATCAGAAGACAAAGTTTTAGAGGCAAAAGAAGTTATTTATTATATGAAAAAAAGAATTGTAGAAATGGTTATAGCAATATTCTTAATCAACATTGTGGCTATTTCAGTAAATATATTTGCAATGAAAACACCAGTGTATAAGGTGGAGGCTACTATATTTGTAGGAAAGGATATGAATAACGAAAGTTTGGAGTATCAAAATACAGAGCTAGCAATGTATGAAAAGCTAGCAGAAACTTATGTATATATGTTTACAAGCAGAGATGTAGTAAATAAGGCTTTAGAAAGAGCTGGTATAAGTAAGTCAAATGAAGATGTAAGAAAAAATACAACTGTTAAGCCAAAGTCAAAAACACAAATTATAGAATTATCATATCTTACATCAAATAAAGAAGAAGGTGTAAATTATATAAATAGCTTATATGAGGTATCAGCAGAGGAAATATCACATATCATAAAAAATTCAAGTGTTTATATGATAGAGTCACCAATGGCAGGTGAAGAGCCTATTAATTCAAAAAGTAGAATTCCACTACCCTTAGCATTTATATTTTCATTATTTATAGCAGTTATAGTAGCTGTAGTTATAGAAAAAAGAAATGATTTCATAGATTCATCAAAGGAAATAGAGGATTTAATTAATAAGCCAGTAATTGCAGAAATACCAAATATTATTACAGTAAATAAGGAGGTTGAGTAGAATGAGTCCAAGCTCCACATATACAAAGGAAGAATTAAATAAGAGGGCAGTAGAAGAGGCATTTAGAAAATTAAGAAATAATTTTCAATATTCTATAGTAGGTTCTGATAAGGCAAAGGTAATAGTAATAACAAGCCCTGAAAAAGGTGATGGAAAATCTACAGTTTCATCTAACTTAGCTAAAACAATAGCTATGGGTGGAAAGAGGGTAATAATTATAGACTCAGATTTAAGAAGACCTACATTACATAAAAAAATAGGTATATCAAATGAGGCTGGTCTTGTAGATGTAATAGTTGGAGAAAAAAAAATAGTACAAGTAATAAGTGAAGTAGAAAAAAACTTATATGTAATTACAGCAGGAAAGTTTACAACTAATCCAGCAGAACTATTATTATCAAATAAAATGAGAAATATCATTGAAGGAATAAAGGAAAGCTTTGATTATATAATCTTAGACACTCCTCCTATAAATATAGTTTCAGATACAGGTACATTACTTTCTATGTCAGATGCGTCAATATTAGTTTGTAAATATAGAAAAACAAGAAAAAAAGAGCTAGAAAAGTCAGCAAAAGCAATAGAGGTTACAAGTAATAATTTAATAGGAGTTGTATTGAATTCAGTTAATGATAAGAAAGACAAGTCCTATTATGACTACTATTAGCAGGGGATGCCTATGGGGTATTTTATACAAGGAATAAGAATACCATTTTATGTAACAATGGTACTAGCCTTTTTAGGAAAGTTTATTTTCGAATTAAACATAATAATTGCAATATCAGCAATAGTATTAATAGGTGCAAACCTAGCTTTTTATAAAAAAGTAGAAGTAGATAAAGTAAGTTTAAGAGGAATAAAGTTTTGTATATGCGCATTAATTTTTTGGATAGCGTATATAGGAATTGGAAATGAAATAAATAGTTTTATATTAGTAGAAAACAGGTTACTTTACTTTCAATATGGTGTAATAAGTATTTTAAATATGGTGGTATTACTTTTATATGGTATTTATGATAAAGGCTTAAAAAAGCAAATGACTATTATAGTCTTTTTAGTAATATCATTTTTAATATTTATAGTAGGAATAGAATTAATTTCAGAATTTAAATTAGATAGTAGCAGACTACCAAGAATAAAGGGATTTGATAAAAATCCAAACCTTACAGGATTAAAGCTAAATATATTGTTATTTACATTATATTCATTAGTTAAAAATAATAGGAAATATAAAATAATATTTTTAATAACAGATGTATTAGTAGGAGCATCAATAATATTTACTATGTCTAGAGGTAGTCTTATTATATTTACAATTATACAAGGGATAATTTTTTATGAGATTTCAAAGAAGAGCAAGAAAGATATTTTATTAGTTTTATTAATACTTTCAATAGGGTTTATAGTGTCATTTATGTTTATAGATAACTTTAATCTAAGATTTGAAAGATTAAGTCTAGGGGGCTGGGGAAATAGAGATTATTCAAATGGTAGAATGAATCTTCTTTTAAGTGGGATAAATATATTTATGAGAAATCCTCTATTTGGAGTAGGACTTGGAAATTCCCCTTATTATGGTGTTTTATATGGAATATCGGAACAAGCATTAATGCCACATAATACAATAGTTTACATAATGGCAGAAACAGGGATAATTCCAATATCTATATTACTTATATCAATAATAAACTTATTTAGAAAAACAATAAGAGAAAAAAACAATGATATAGGAAAGCTAATATTTATATTATTTGTAGCTGGCTTTTTTAATCATAATCTTCACTTATTCCCAACAGTTTATATTAGTTTATTTACATTATTAATTTTTAACGAAAGGGAAGATGAGATAGTTTAACTATTTTAGGAGGGCAGAATTTATGAGAGACAGTAGAATAGAAAAACTAAGGGTATTTTCAATGGTATTAATATTACTAGCCCACTACATAAGAAATTTTGAAAGCATATCATTTATAAGTCAAATTTTAGTAGTGGGGGTATATATATTTATAATAATTTCAGCTTATTTAAATAGCAGGATAGACATAAAGGATAATTTAAAATGGATAAAGGGGAGATTTATTTCATTGATGATTCCATACTATATATTCTTAGTAATATATTTTACTATATCGGCAATAAATAATTTAGAGCTTTCATTTAAAAAAATAAGCATTTACTTTTTAAATCTACAAGGGTTTACAAATAGAATTGAGGGAACAGGTCACCTTTGGTTTTTAACAGTAATATTTATATGTTATTTAGTTACATTGATATTAGATAAGAAAAAAGAGTTTTTAAATGATAACCTAATGGGGATAATAGGAATTTTAGCAGTGGTTCAAACAGTAATTTCACTTCAAGATAAGATTCTTGGAGAATATGCATTTTATGTATTTCTTTATATAGCAATATACAGTATATCGATAGAGAAAATAGGAAAACTACAAAGGTTAAAAGTTAGAAATATATTATTTATATCTTGGTTATGCATCTTATTAAGATTAGCAGGGAAAGTATTTTTAGATAATACAATTATTTACGAAAGAATAATAGTCTTTTATACAAGTGCTGGATTAGGTTTAGGAATTTTCTCTATATTTACAAATAAAAATTTAAGGATTTTTAGAAAAGAATCTAAAGTAATTACCTTTTTAGATAATATATCTTATCCAGTTTATTTAACTCATTATATATTTTTAAATGGAGTATTTAATGTAATAGGTATTGTTAAATCAAACTTATTAAGTGTAAGTATTGGACTAGCCTTGATATTAACTCTTTCAATACTAATAAATAATATAAGTAAAAACATATTGTCATTAAGGTGGTGTAATAGATAGTGAAGCAGGTAAAGTCAGGGATAATACTATCATATTTAAACTTAATGGCAGCAAATATAATAACATTAATATTAACTCCAGTTATGCTAAGTAAAATAGGGGAAAGCCACTATGGTGCCTTGAACTTTGCAACAGCAATAATAAATTACATATTAATATTTGAAGTGGGTATAGGAACTACAGCAATAAAATATTTTACAAAGCTTAGAATTCAAAATAAAAGAAGAGAGCTAGAAAGAGTAACAGGAGTATTTTTCTTAATAAATTGTATTGTAGCAATAATTATATTAATAGTAGGTGCTACAACAGTTTTTACATTAGATACAGGAATAGTACAAGGCTTTAATTTAGAGGAAATTAATGTATTAAAAAATATATTAGTATTTCTATTTATAGGAAATGCAATAATGCTTCCATTATCAATATTTGAGTACTTACTATTTTCATATGAGGAATTTATAGCCTTTAAGGTTTCAAATTTACTTCGTACAGCAATAGTTCCACTAGTAACATTAGTGCTTGTAGCTCTAGATTTAACAAATAGTGTAATATCAATAACTTTAATTAATATGGTACTTATAAATGTAGTTAGAATAGGAAGCCTTATATATTGTGTAAGGGTAAAAAAACATAAGATAAGATTTGGAAGAGTAAAGGATGGAGTAATAAGGGATATTGTAATTCATGTATCCTTTGTATTTTTAGGAATGGCAGCAGATAAAATCCTATGGAATACAGATCAAATAATAGTAGGAGTAAAATTCGCAAGTAGTTATGTAGTTCTTTATTCTTTAGCAATAAATATTTCGAAGATGTTTATAAATTTAAATGGAATAATAGGAGAGTTTAACACAGCTCATTTAACAAGGGTAGTAGTAGAGAAGAATAAGAAGAAACTTTCTAATAGCTTTATTAAGCTTAGTAGAATATATTTTATAATTTCTACTTATGTATATTTTGGATTTGTAGTGGCAGGAAAAACCTTTGTAGATATATGGGTAGGAAGAGGCTATACAGAGGTCTATTATATAGCATTAATAATAATAACAGGAATGTATATAAGTGCATCAGATAATGTGGGAAGTAAGATTTTAAAATTAAAGGGAACACATAAGTTCCAAGCTTATGTAAAGTTTACCTTAGCAGTAATAAATATTCCTACAACTATATTTTTAATAAATAAGGTTGGCTTATTAGGGGGGGCATTATCTACATTATTTATATACTCAATTCCATTAAACATAATAATGAATATTTACTATAAAAAATATGTTTCATTAGATGTAATTAGATTATTTAAAGAATTACTAAGAATATTTACTCCTACAGTATTAATAGCAATATTTATTAACCTTACAATAAATAAGCTAGAGGTTTTAAATATTATAAAAATATCATTAGTAATAATAGTATTTACAATACTTTATGGAATAAACATTTACCTTTTTGTACTTAAAAGAGAAGAAAGAGAGGGTGCACATAAGCATTTAAGACTAAAGGGGGAAAAACCAATGAAGAAGAAAAACAAGATAAGATATATAGCAAAAGTAAGGAGATGGCTTGCATTAAAAAAGATGAACTTTGCAATAATAGTTTGCAGGAAGAAAGGGACAAGAATTGGAGAGGGATGTAGATTAACAGGAGTTCCTAATCTAGGAAGTGAGCCATACTTAATAAGGATTGGAAATAATGTAACACTAACTCATGGAGTAAAGTTCTTAACTCATGATGCAGGAATAAGATTATTTTCAAATGAAAAAGAGTTTTCTAATATAAATAAGTTTGGAAAGATAGAGATAAAGGACAATTGTATGATAGGTGCAAATACAATAATACTTCCAAGTGTAACAATAGGTCCCAATTCTATAGTTGGTGCAGGATCAGTAGTATCTAAGGATGTTATGCCAAATTCAGTTTATGCAGGAAACCCAGCAAGGTTTATATGCTCATTAGAGGAGTACAAGGAAAAATGTAAGAAAAAATCATTAAATTTAAAAAAGATAAATGAGGAAACCTTAGTGAAGCACTTTTTTGAGTGAAGAGTTTACTTAAGTGAATATTGAAGAGAGTAAAGAGTTACGAGTTTTTATGGATGGGGTGATTAATGTGATAAAAGTTATAGATATTTCTTCAACTGATAGGGGAGCATATAGGTTATTGAAAAATAGGGTAAAGGATATAGATGCTTTTGATGGATTTAGCAATTCTATAATATGCCCAGATGGTGAGTGGAGAAAAAGGATAGAGGAAGATGGGGTAAGAACAATTCCTTATAGCTTTACAAGGGGATTAAATGTTTTAAATATAATAAATGAAACAAAGAGTTTAGTAGATATATTAAAGGCTGAAAAACCAGATATCATACATATACATAATTCAAAAAGTGGTGCAATAGGTAGAATCGCAGGAGTATTGTATAACTTTAATAATAAGAAGAAAGTTAAGATAATACATCAAGTTCATGGATATCATTTTACAGTATGTACTGGGTTTAAACGACATGTTTATATATTAGTAGAAAGATGGTTAGCAGCCTTTACAGATATATTATTATTTCAAAATATGTACGAATATAATTTAGCTCAAAAATATAGTATGGATGAAATGGCAAGGTTAGAATACATAGGAAATGGAATAGATTTAAATGAAATAAAAAATGCAGTAGGAGACTTGAGAGGGGAAGAGATAGAAAGTACTACTGAATATTTTAGTATGCAAAGTAGTAATAAAAATTTAAAAGATAGTTTTATTAATGAAAGGTTAAGAGATAGATTTAAGAGTAAAAAGGAAGAAGAAGTATTATTAGTTTGTGTTGCTAGGATAGAAGCAGTAAAAAATCATATGATGTTAATGAGAGGAATAAAGCAATTAAGGGACAAGCATTATGTAAGAAATATAAAGCTTGTATGTATAGGTGAAGGTGAGGAGTCAGAACTTAATAAGCTTAAGATTTATATAAAAGAAAATGGATTAGAGGAAAATATAGAGCTTATTGGTATATGCAAAAAGGAAGAGGTATTAGCTCTAGTTAAAAAAGCTAAGGTTATGGTGCTTACCTCTAAAAAAGAAGGAAAGCCAAGAGCTATTATGGAGGCTATGGCATTAGGGGTACCTTGTGTGGGAACTAATGTAGTTGGAACTAATGAAACTATTCAAGATAATAAAACTGGATTTTTAGTAGAGCTAGATAATTATAAGGAATTAGCAGAAAAGATAAATGAGTTATTAAAAAATCAGGACTTATATAATAGATTTTCTAGAGAGTCAGAGATATTTGCAAATAATGAATTTAATGAAGAAAAAATAATAGCCCAAATAGCGAAAATATATAAGTCAGTCTCAATATAGGGGGTGTTTGGGATGAAAAGCATAATGATATTTATAACAGGATTAAAGGTTGGTGGAGCTGAAAGTCAAGTTTATAGAATTTGTAAAGAGCTTGATAGGAATAAGGTTCAAATAACTGTAGTTTCTTTAACTAGTGGGGGAGCTATTGGGGAAAAGCTAAAGGAATGTAGTGTTGATTTAGTTTATTTAAATCTAAAGGATCATAAGCTAAGGGGATTAAGAAAGGCATATAGATTAGTTAATGAGGAAAAGCCTGATGTAGTTGTAGGATTTTTATTTCATGCAATTATTTTAAGTAGAATAGTAGGTTATTTAAATAAAACACCGAGGATAATTTCCTCTATAAGAAGTATAAATACAGGTGGATTTATAAAGGAAACCTTATTACGATTAACAGATTTTATGACTTATAAAACAGTAGTAAATAGTGAGGCAAGCTATAAGAAAGTATTAAAGAAAAAAATAGTACGAGAAAAAAGTTTAATGGCTATAAATAATATTATAGATACTAATGAGTTTTCGTTTAATGAGAAAAATAGATTAAAGTGGAGAATTGAATTTGGAATTAATGATGAGACATTTTTATGGATGGCTGTGGGAAGGTTAGTTCCAGAAAAGGATTATATAACTATGATAAAAGCCTTTAAAAATTATCTTCAATCTAATAGTAATTCAAAGTTGCTAATCATTGGGGATGGTGAAATGAAGGAGGAATTAGAAGTTTTAATAAAAAGAAAAAAACTAGAGGATAATGTAAGGTTATTAGGAAGAAGATCAGATGTAAGCCAGGTTTTATCAGCAAGTGATGGAGTTATTTTGACATCAAAGTGGGAAGGTATTCCAAATACAATAATAGAAGCTATGTGTATGGATAGAATAGTAGTAGCAACAGATGTAGGAGGAGTATCAGAAGTAGTAAGAGACAATGAGACAGGATTTTTAGTAGAAAAGGGAAAGATAGAAAGTATTGTTTTAGGAATGAAAAAGGCATCATCAGTGAACAGAGTAAATTCAAGAGAAATAATTAATAAAGAATACGACTCAAAAGTTGTAATAAAAAAATGGGAAAAAATTTTTAGTGAAGAGCGGAGAGTATAAAACAAAAGAGTAAAATAAATAAATTAGGAGAAAATAATATTTAATAGCTAGAAATTGTAATTTTATATGGAGTTAAAACTTCGCATAAAGTTAATTAATCTGTTCATATAAAAAATGGGTGTGAATTTAAATTCTAGAGGGAAAATTATGGATATAAAAATTTTTATTTTAGATGTTGTTAGTATTATTTTAGATATATATTTTACTTTTACATTCTGTAATAGAATGGAAAAGAAAAAGAAAATAGATAAAAAATTAAATTACATTTATTACGTATTTACTTTTTTAGTTATTGCAACAATAACTTGGCTTAGGGTTTCTATATTTTATCAAGCTATAGTTATAATTTCCTTGGTTTATATTTATATGCACTTCTTTAGAAAGGGAAGTAACATGTTAAGCTTATTTTCTGCAATATTAGTAAATAATGTTATAGCATCAATAACTATTTGGAGTCTTGTTTTAGTTGATAGCTTAAAAATAATTACATTAAATGATTTTATTAGTGGACCAACAGAAGCTATGTTTTTATTTATTTTAGATACGATAATAAAGTTTTTAATTTTAGGTAGAGTTTATAGTGTGAAAAGAGATTTCTTAAATATTCCTAATAATATATTAGTTACATTAACAATGTTATGTTGTACAAGTCTTTTTATGGAACTTTTAAATTTCGGGATATATAAGCACGCCAGTGAAAATCTATCAATAGCATTTGTATATACTATTTTAGATTTAGTAATAAATATAATTACTCTTAGTATGTACTTTGTTTATTTAAATGAATATGGTGAAAAAATAGATATAAAAAACAAGTTAGAATTAACAAATACAGTTAATTCTTATAATGTTGGAACAAAGGAAGCTTACAAGGAAATGAGCAAAATAAGGCATGATTATAACAACCATATCCAAGTTATCTATGCTTTATACAAAATGAATAAATTAGATGAAGTAAATAATTATATAAATGTAGTTAGCAGTAAGATAGATGAAATCATAGAAAGGGTTTATACAACTAATGAAACATTAGATGCCGTTATATTTAATAAGGTTTCAATATGTAAAATAAATGGAATAGATATAGAGATAAAGACTTGTAAAATAGAAGATATATTTATAAGTGATTATGATATTTGTACATTATTTGGTAACCTATTAGATAATGCAATAGAAGCAAGCTTAGATTTAGATCAAAATGATAGAGAAATATTATTAAGTATAGATAAATTAAAGGGATGTTTAGTTATAAAGGTATGTAATAATACAAAAATTAATCAAAAGTATGAAAAGAACAAATTAATTTCAATAAAAAAAGAAAAGGGCCATGGTATAGGTATTCCACAAATTGAAGCAGTAGTAGAAAAATATTCAGGAGAAATATTTACTACAATAGAAAACAATAAATTTGTAACAGACATAGTTTTATTAAATCAATAAAAATTATATAGAACTTAAGGAGATTTATTATGGTTTATAAAATTGCAGTTTGTGATGACAACAAGATCTATCATAAGTATATAGAAAAATGTATATCAACATGGGAAGTCAAAAAAGGTATAAGTGTAAAAGTAGTAAATTATTATTCAGCAGAAGAATTTATAAATGAATGGGAAAAAAATAAGGATATAAATTTAGCTATTTTAGATATAGAAATGGAAGAAATAACTGGGTTAGAGCTATCAAAGTATATAAGAAAAAAAGATGATGAAATAAGTATAATATTTTTAACAGGATATAGTGAGTATGTTTTAGAAGGATATGATGTAAGTGCTTTAAATTATTTATTAAAGCCTACTACAGAAGAAAAGATAATAGAAACAATAGAGAAGGCTTATGACGAGTGGGCAAATGAAAATAATGAAGAAGAATTTTTAATGGTTAAGTCAGGAAAAGAAGTAGTAAAGGTAAAGCTAGATAATATAAAGTACTTTATTATGTTTTCTCATTACTTAGATATAGTAACCACAAATGGAACTATAAAGTGGAAAAAGAAAATTGGTGATTTAGAAAAACAAATGGAAGAAAAGGGATTTGTAAGATGTCATCGTTCTTATGTAGTTAACACTAGATATATAAAAGAATTAAAAAAAGATGAGGTTGTATTGTTAGACAATACAACTATTCCAATAAGTATAAGCAGATTAAATAATGTACGTAATGTACTATTGACATTAACAGTTTAATTATTAATTAAATTTAGAGAAATTGACATAAGCTATATAGTTATTTTTGGAGGCTATATAGTTTTTTTTGTACTCAAAATAAGGGGAAGAGGTGGAGTAATGTTTACATTAAGAGATATAGTTAGCTTAAAAAACAATCTAAAAAGCAATGTAGGGAATAAGATAGTAATTACTATTAGAGGTGGAAAAGAAAAAGTTATAAAGGAATATAAAATAGAAGAAATAAATAATAATTTTGTCTTGTTAACAAGCGGTGATAATAATTGCAGAATCAGAGAATGTTTTAGCTACAATAATTTAATAATTAAAGAGTTTTATATAGTAAAAGGGTAAAAATAAAATTCATGCACAAAAAGATGTATTTTAGGAATTGTTTCAAAAAATTAATTGTTTAAATAGTAAAATTTAATTACAAAGTCAATAAAATTTTAAGGGAGTAGATAGCTTTAAGAGGGTGATGACAATGGAAGGATACAATTATTTCTTTAAGGAAAATGAAGAAAAAAAAATAAACTTCTGGACAAGCTATGGGAAAAGAATATTTGATGTTGTATTTAGCTTAATTTTAATTTTAGTTACATTTCCAATATTAGTGGTAGTATTGATACTGGTTTATCTACAAGATATGAAAAACCCAATCTACAAGCAAAAAAGAGTTGGAAAATATAATAAGGAATTTGAAATGTACAAAGTAAGATCTATGGTAATAGGTGCTGAAGAAAATGGAGCTCAATGGGCATTAAAAAATGATAATAGAATAACAAAAGTAGGAAAGATTATTAGATTGACGAGAATAGATGAATTACCACAAGCAATAAATGTTTTAAAAGGAGACATGAGCTTAATAGGACCAAGACCAGAAAGAGAAGTTTTTTATAAGAAATTTGAAAAAGATATTCCTATGTTTAGGGATAGATTAAAGGTGAAACCTGGAATAACAGGTTATGCACAAGTTAATGGTGGCTATGATTTAAATCCAGAAGAAAAGCTTAAATTAGATTTAGCTTATATAGAAAAAGTATCTATAAAAGAGGATTTTAAAATAGTCTTTAAAACAATAGAAGTAATAGTAAATGGAAATGGAGCAAGATAAACGTACATCTATTGATTTATAAATATAGATGTTTTCCATATAGGAAATTAGGATTAAATGCTAGAGGGAATTTTACTTTTAGTGGAGGAATAACAAATGAAGATAGTAGTAGTTGGGACAGGCTATGTAGGATTAGTAACAGGAACATGCTTATCTGAAGTAGGTCACAAAGTAATATGCGTAGATATAGATAAAGAAAAAGTAGAAAAAATGAAAAAAGGAATTTCACCAATATATGAGCCAGGATTGGAAAAGCTATTACAAAAAAACTTAGAGGAGAAAAGGTTAGTTTTTACTTCAAATTACAAAAATGCATATAAGGATGCTGATGTGATTTTTATAGGAGTTGGAACACCTGAAAGGGAGGATGGTTCTGCAAACTTAGATTATATTTTTTCAGTATGTAAAGATATAGCTGAAAATGCAGAAAAAGACTGCCTAGTAGTAGTCAAATCAACAGTTCCAATAGGAACAAATGAAAGAGTGGAAGAATATTTAATCCAAAAAAAGAAAAGAAATATAGAAATAGAAGTTGCTTCAAATCCAGAATTTTTATCTCAGGGGACAGCCGTAAAGGATACACTTGAAGCAAGTAGAATAGTAATAGGTGTAAAATCAGAAAAGGCAAAAAACGTATTAAAGGAAATATATAACCCATTTAATAAACCTATGGTGATTACAAATAGAGAATCAGCAGAAATGATAAAATATGCTTCAAATGATTTTTTAGCATTAAAGATATCATTTATTAATGAAATAGCAAATCTATGTGAAGTAGTAGGAGCTGATATACAAGCAGTAACAAAGGGAATGAGTTATGATTCACGAATAGGAGAAAAATTCTTAAATTCAGGATTAGGCTATGGAGGATCATGCTTTCCTAAGGATACAAAAGCCTTACATTGGTTAGCAAATGAGCATGGATATGAAATAAAAACTATAAAGGCAACTATAGAAGTAAATGAAAATCAAAAATATAAGTTGTTTAGAAAAGCAAAAATAAGATTTGGTTCTTTAAAAGGAAAAAAAATAGCTGTTTTAGGATTAACTTTTAAAGCAGGAACAGATGACTTAAGAGAGGCACCATCAATAGTAAATGTAAGAAGATTACTAGAAGAGGGAGCAGAGATTACAGTTTATGATCCTGTGGGAATAGAAAATTTTAAAAAGTTATTTAAGGATGAAATTAAGTACACAACTAGTCCTTATGATGCATTAAGAGGCGCAGAGGCAGCATTTATTTTCACAGAGTGGAATGAAATTAAGGACATAAAAATAGATGATTATATAAGTTTAATGGAAATGCCGATAATATTTGATGGACGAAATTGCTATAATTTAGAGCAGTTTGAAAACAAAAAAATAGAGTATCACTCTATTGGAAGAGCAATTATCAAAAACTTTTTATAGATGGTTGTC
>NZ_JBOFYU010000039.1:0-43963 GCF_051654825.1 Clostridium sp. | reverse complement strand
TTGTCCTTTTACCACATTATCATCTTGTTTTATATGGGCTTCGAAGCCTTTTCCACCTAATTGAACTGTATCTAATCCTACATGAATTAAAATTTCTACTCCTTCATTTGAAGTAATTCCAATAGCATGTAAGCTTGGGAATAAAGTTGTAACTACACCATCGATAGGTGCTACTACCTTTCCTTCTGTAGGTCTAATAGCTAAACCTTGTCCTAGCACTCCTGTAGCAAAGGCTGCATCTTCAATATCTTCTAGCTTTATAGCTTCACCTTTTATAGGACTAGCTATTGATACTGTTTGTATTCCCTTATCTTCTACTTTTATTTCTTCTTTTTTTATTTCTTCTACTATTACTTTCTTTTCTTCTGTAGTTTCCTTATCTTTATAGAATATCATTGTTAACACAAAACCTACTATTAATGAAATAGCTATTCCTGTTAATGCAACTATTAAATTACCCATTCCACCATTTGGTTCAATCATTGCTGGTAATTCAAATATTCCCATTCCTCCAACCATAAACTTTCTAAAATTAAAGAATCCATAAAATGCTCCTCCAATTCCTCCAGTAATACAGCTAATTATAAATGGTTTCTTTAAAGGAAGTAATATTCCATATATAGCTGGTTCAGTAACACCAAATATTCCTGATATAAAGTTAGGTAAAGCCATTTCCTTAATCTTTTTATCCTTAGTCTTGAAGAATATAGCCAATACAACTGCTGAAGTTGCAAATGTACATGCAAAGAATGGCATCATTACATTGTCATATCCCATAGTCATAATATTATTTATATAAACAGGTATAAATCCCCAATGAAGTCCAAAGATAACTAGAACTTGCCATGTAGCCCCTACTATCGCCCCTGCAAGTAATGGACTAAAATCTCTTACTGTAAATACTATTTCTGAAATTATTGTAGATCCAAATGTTGCAACTGGACCTATAACTATAAATGCAATTGGTAATGATACTAATAATGTTAACATTGGCACAAAGAAAAACTTAACTAAATCTGGTACTATTTTATTAAATAACTTTTCACATTTTGAAGCAAAGTACACAGTTAAAATAACTGGAATAACTGTTCCTGTATAATCCATTGATATTACAGGTATTCCAAAGAAAGTCATATAAACTGGTGATTGGAATATTGTCCCTCCAAATAATGTATATATAGGCTCTGACATACTAGATAAAGCACTAGATTGTATAGCTGGATAACACATTATTGCACCAACAACTAATCCTAACATTGGCTTTAATCCAAACTTTTTAGCTGCAGTATATCCTAAAAATAGTGGTAAGAATGTAAATAGTCCATCTCCTATTGCATTTATAACTAATGCTCCCCCAGTAGTGTCACTATATAATCCCATTGCAATAAATAATGCATTTAAACCCTTTACCATACCACAAGCAGCCATAATCCCTAATATAGGTTGGAAAATTCCTGATATAATATCTATAAATTTATCAAGTGGCTTAGTAGGCTTCTTTTCTTCATTATCAGCCTTTAAATTATCAACATCTATTAATTCACATATTTCTGCATATACATCTGAAACATGATTTCCAATTACTACTTGATATTGTCCACCACTTTTCATAACAGCAACAATACCATCCATATTTTTTAAGACTTCATCATTAGCTATACTTTCATCCTTAAGCTTAAAACGCAATCTTGTAATACAGTGAATTAAGCTAACAACGTTATCCTTTCCACCTATGTTTTTTACAATTTCTTTAGATAATTCCTTATACTTTCCCATTTTTATCTCCTCCATATTTCTAAATAATTTTTGAAATTGGAAGGTCTGGCCAACTTAATGTTACCATCCAGCTATAAAATAAATAGTTTAGTTTAATTAATATCACTCCTCTTTAATTCTGCTTTATAATTATAACTTTGAGTCTTGAATAACCTTTGCAATATGTATAGTTAAATATACATATTCATCATTTGATAACTCATAGTTATATTTTTTACTAATAAAAAGTTTAATTTTGCTTACACATTTAAATTCTTCAGAATACTTTATTTTAATTATATTTACTAGCTCATCATCTGCTCCACTATTATAAGTGCTATTTGAAAATAACCTTTGAGCAAAATATCTTAAATGAGTTATAAATCTATAATAAAATACTGATTCTTCTTTAAATTCTATTCTAAAATTAATCCTTACTATTGTAAGAATTTCTTCAATTAACCTTGTAATTTCTTGAACCTTAGGCTGATCTATATCTAATTGAGCATTTACAATATGAAGTGCTATAAACCCAGCTTCATCCTCTGGTAGCCTTACATTTGTTTTTTCTTCTATAAGCTCTAATGCTTTTATTCCAATTTTATATTCTTCCTTATAGAACTTTTTAATTTCCCATAAAAGAGCATTTTTTATAGTAATATTATTTTTAATTCTTTTTATTGCAGTATAGGTATGGTCACTTAATGAAATATAAATTCCCTCATTAAGCTTTTTTCCTAATATATTTTCTGCATATTCTATTATTTCCCCTGATAACTTCATATGTTCTATTGGTATTTTACTAAATAATTCTTGAAATTTATCTGAAACCTCTCTATTAGATATTCTAAATACTTTATTTATCTTTTCCTTCTCAATAGCTTCACCTTTTGCTTTTTGATACCCTATCCCTTTTCCCATTACGATTGTTTCTTCACCATTTTCATCTGAGGTAATTACAACATTATTATTTAATACCCTATTAATTATCATAACGTGCCCTCCCTTTAAATATTTTTAGAATCCATTATAATGATTATTTCTTTAAAAAAGCAAAAAAAGCCCATCCATTATAATGCACAAAATACCTATAGATATTCTCTGCATACTAATGAATAAGCTTAGCTTGTACTTAAACAATTACTACCTAATTCCAATATTAATGATACAGTAAAAATTATTTTCCGTCAACGTTTTCTTATTAAGATTGTAAAGGTAAAAAATGTATGCAAATCAACTATAACATCTTTTACCTTTATATATTTTAATCTTCCTTAGGTGCTTCTTTATAAGATAGCATGCTGCTTAAAAATACAGTTAAGCATATTACACTTGTAATAGATATTATTATTGCTACAATTTTTGCTTCTGGAGTAATGGGAATTATATCTCCATAACCTATAGTAGTAAAGGTGATTATTGTATAATAAAATAAATCAAAATATCCTGTTGCATTTAAATATGCTCCACCATCTATTGCATTAACAAAACATACTGCTAAGTAAAGATTTAATACAAGCATAATTAATAAAAGTATAGCAGCTGCCATTACCCTACCATAACTTGCTGCATCCTCTGACTTTGACTTAACATGAGTTGGATTATTCATAAGAGTTAATAAAACCTTTAAGTTTAAATAATAGCAAATTGCCACTCCTACTAATCCTAAAAATGCATTTTCACTAAATTGATCTGGAAATATTAAAAGAACCATTAAAAATGTACTTGTTATAAAATAACTTAAAATAAAATCTACCTTTAAATTTTTATTTTCAACTTTATAAATAAACCTATGTATTTTTGAGCTTACAAGAAGCAAATAACCTATTGAATAATGGACTATAATAAATGAAGCTATTGATGCAACAATCTTTATTATCCACTCCACACTAATAGGTAAATATGTATCTAGATACCTTATAATACTTGTTGCTATAGAAACAAATGCTACAGCTTCTGCAAATAAAACCATTCCACCTTGAGTTAACTTTACAATTAAGGCTCTTTCAGTAAACAAAGCCTTATAAGTCTCATTTATTTCCCACATTAACCTTCCTATAGTTGTTTTTATCTTTCTATTGTTTCTTATACTTCTAACTATTAATGCCATTAAAACTATAATAGTTGTTCCTACTATAACTAATTTTCCCATTAAAACCTCTTTCTTAATTAAAGTTATAAAGAAAAGTTCACAGGTATAGTATTTAATTATTAAAATTAAGTCTACCCATTCACTTTTCTATTTTCAAACTTTTAACCTTTAACTCTACTTTTCACGCTTAATCCGTCATTCCTACAACAGCTTTTCTAAGTTATCTACTAGCTCACCAATAGCATCAACATATTTATCTACAATTCTTTGTGCTACTTCATCAGCTAAATTTTCATTATAAATATGAGATGTTAAATTTCTATCCTCTAATAAGTTTATCCAAACTAAATCATCTGAAATCATATTATTAACATATGCCTTTTTATATATGGTTCTTGGAAATGAATTTTCTAATGTTACTCCTAAATATTTCATAAACTCTCTTAAAGCTTTATGAGTTAATTCATATGTAAATTCAAATCTTTGTATAAGACTATCTCTAACTATATCATTTTTCCCATCATATAAATTGCTTACTTCTACTAACCTTTCATAAGCTCTTTTTAAGTTCATATATTTAAACTCAACACTTCTCATAAATAACTATTCCCTCCTTATTTACCTGCGCTATAAATAATTCATCATTAACTAAATTCATATCTGAAAAGTCAAATTCTAATAAGGTTGATGTATTCATTTCTATATCTTCAATAAATTCTACTAAATCTCCCTTTGAATATATAGCTAAATCAATATCACTTTTTAATGAATTATCGCCCCTTGCTCTTGAACCAAAAAGCTTGATTTTATCTATTTTATCATACTTACTCGCTATTGCAATTATCTCATCTATTATAATCTTCTTTAAATCCAACTTAAATTCTCCTTAACATAATCTATCTATATTATATACCAATAAATGAAAAAGGAGCCATAATAATTGTCTTTTCGTTTTTACATTTTTTGCACACAAATAATTAAAATACATATTATTTTTTTAATATTTTCTAATTACTGCATATTTTTTCTATTATCTGTCTATACTATAAGTAAAGATGATGACGCCCTTTCTCCTTTTTCTCACTTTCCTTTACAGTGTCATCGTCTTTATTTTTGGCATTTTTAAAAGCAAGGATACCGCTCATCCTTGCTTTTTATATTTTCACAATAAATATTTATCTTTCGCTTTCTATTAATTGCTTCATAGTTTCCTTATTCATTGCACCTGGTACATATCTAGTTATATAGCCATCCTTATCTATTATAATTGTAGATGGGAATGCCCCTATTCCATATCCATAAACTATATCAGCATTTTTATCCATTACAGTTGGGAATGAATACCCTTCCTTACTTAAGAAATCTTTTATTTGCTCTTCTGAACCTTCTTTTCCTAAATTAGGAGAAGCTAATCCAAGCATAACTACATCTTCCTTATTTTCACCATATTCTTTATATAGTTCTTCTATATATGGCATTTCTTCTCTACATGGTGGACACCATGTTGCCCATATGTTTAAGAACACTGTTTTCCCCTTATATTCACTAAGAGTATGTGAATTTCCATATTGATCTGACAAAGTAAAATCTATTGGTAATAATTTTTCTTCTTCATTACTATTACCACCTTGACTACTTGAGTTATTTTGATTATTTTGACTTGCTTGATTTTTATTACTATTATAAGATAGCTCTTTATTTATATTAATAGTTCCATTAATAAGCATAATAACACCAGCTATAATAATAAATGCTCCACCTATTTTTTTGATTCCATTCATATACTTTTTAACATTATCAAACTTCTTAAACATCTTACTATAAAATAATGATGCTAGTATAAATGGAACAATAAACCCTATTGTATAAATTAATATTAATAAATTTGATGTTAAAAGGCTATCTGAACTTGAAGCCATAACTAAAACTGATGCTAATATAGGGCCTATACAAGGCGTCCATCCAAAACTAAATGTAAAACCAAGTATAAATGCTGAAGTTTTGGACATTGTTTTATGTTTTAAATTAAATCTTTTTTCTCTACTTAATAATTCTGATTTTATTACTCCTAAGTAGAATAATCCCATTATTATAATCACTACTCCACCTAAAACCATTATTAAGTTTTTATTAGTAGTAAAAAATGCACTTAAAGCATTAATTGATGAACCTAATATAAAAAATGTAGTTGAAATACCTAAAACAAAGAATATAGTATTTTTAATTAATACATTATTCTTAAATTTAGCATCCCTTAATTCCTCTACACTGCTATTAGAAAGCATACTTAAATATATAGGCAATATTGGCAATATACATGGTGAAAATATCGACAATACACCTTCAATAAATACAATAATAAAATTAATATTATCCATTCTAAAATCCTCCTCTTAATATTTTTTAACTCTCTTCACTTTTCCCTCTTACTTTTTCATTCTTCACCCTTAATTCTTAATTCAATAAAATAATACCTTAATATAATCTTTTTAACCATTAGGTACTTTTTAGTAACCCCTTAAAAATAACCTACACTTTATCATTAAACAATAAAGATTTATAATTTACAATATTTTCCCATAAAAAATAGTATTAAATAAAAGCCTTTAACCTTAGCTCTTATTTAATACTATATATTAATCACAAGAAATATTTTCATTACTCCAATTTATCATATTTTCTAAAATAGGTAACAATGATAATCCAGATTTACTTAAATAATAGGTAGATTCAACAGTATTATTAATTATTTTTTTTTCATTTATTACTATATTATTTTGGATTAATAATTCTAATTGCTGAGTTAACATTTTCTTACTACAACCATTTAGCCTTCTTTGTAGCTCTCCAAATCGAATTTTTTCGTCCTTAATTTTCCAAACAATTCCTGCCACCCATTTCTTTCCTAAAATATTAGATAAAGCTTCTATAGGACACCCATATGTAGAATCATCTACCTTATACATCTATCTCCTCCTGAACTACTATTTTAAAGACCACATCCTAACCCAATTAATATTTCTTGGAATAATTGATCTTCATTTATAGCTTTAATATTATCTACCACTCTAATAGAGCCAACTACACCATAATTTTTTATTATTGCATAATTTATATCCTGCTCTAATTTAATTTTAGTAGTAAATTTTCCATTTTCATAATTTAATGGAGTCATTTCTCCTGTTGGTGGACTTATTATAAATACCTTGCTAGATTCATCTATTCCGTCTACATTTACAGTAAATTCATCTTGTGCTTCTACTACTGTTACAAAACTATCTAAATCTTCCCCTGCTAAAGTTTTATTTATTACATCCTTTTTAATTACTTCAAATGAGTATCCTGATACAACTTTTTTCCCACCACTTTGTAGCATAACTCCTATAGTTATACCTAATATAAAAACTATTATAGTAAATATTGCAACCTTTTTGTTTTTCATAATACTATATCCTCCTATTAATGTCCATTAAAGACAACTTTAGTTACAAAAAATAGAGCTTAAAAGAAATAAGAATTAGGCACAACACTTTCGCTGCTAACCCTTCTTTATAAAATTTCTTTTCCACTCTATCATTTCCTACTTATATAAATTGTACTAATTAATAGTATCATAAACAATTAGGCACTTTTTAGTTACTACTATATTATAAATATAATTAAAATTCAATATAAAACCTTTGAAGTTAACTTAAATTTAAAATAATTTATAAATCATAAATATCCGAAAATTCAATACTACATCTTTCTAGCTTTCCATCTACATCATCAATTTTATTATCTATGTATTCTTCATCTACAAATACTCTTTTTCTTGGTAGAGTAACTATAAATGTAGTTCCTAGTCCTTCTACACTTTCAACTTGTACACTTCCATTATGTAGTTCCACTATTGACTTAACTAAAGATAATCCTATTCCACTACCTTCGCATTTTCTTGTCATTAAATTATCTATTTGAGTAAATCTTTCAAAAATAAACTCTAAATTTTCTTTTGGTATTCCTATGCCACTATCCTCTATTTTAATAATTACATTTTCTTCTTCTAATGATATATCTACATATATATCACCATCAGAATTTGTAAATTTAATTGCGTTAGATAAAATATTTAAGATAACCCTTTCTATTTGTTCCGCATCACAAGATATAATTTCTTCTTCTGTTTCTGTATTAAAAGTTAAATTAATATTTTTTCCTTCACAGTAAGTTACTACTGACATAACTATATCTTCTACAACTTCTACAATATTATTATTTTGTGGATTAAGATGATAAAACCCAGCATCAATTCTTGTAACATCAATAAGGTTGGTTACTAACCTTAATAAACGATAACTATTTTGCTTAAGTACATTTAAATACCTTTCAAAATTATCTTTTTTATTTTCATCTTCAAACTCATTAACATAATCTTCTACAACTTGTACTACTGCCATAATAAGTGTAAGTGGTGTCTTTAGTTCATGTGATAAGTTTGCAAAAAATTCTGTTCTTACTCTTTCTAACTCAATTGATTTTTCTACTAATCCTTCTTTTATTTCTAACTCTTTTTCTCGTGTAATATCTCTTCCTGACCCTAAGAAGTATCCATCTGCATGCTTATAGAATCCTTTTCCCCATTGAATCCACTTGTAAGAGCCATCTGCGCATCTAAATCTATTAATAAAAATCAATCTTCTTTCATCATTATCTCTAAATACATCTATAGAATTAAAACTTGCATCTAAATCATCTGGATGTACTATATCCATCCATTTCATTTTTAAAATCTCTTCTTTACTCCAACCTAATACATCTATAACACCTGAACTAACACTAAGGAAGTTTCCCTCTTCATCAATTTTCACTATAATATCCGTAGCTACTCTTATAAACTCCTCTAACTCTTGCCTGATGTTTTCCTTCTCACGTTTTTCTACATTTAACCTTTTTAAAAACCTTATGTACTTTATTATAAATCCAACTTGATCACATACATATTTTATTAAATCATTATTAAGTACTCTTGCTATAGGGTATGATTCATAACTAATACTTAAAAAACCTATAAACTCATCATCACAAATAATAGGTTTTTTTACTAGATAGAAATTCTTAACATCTAAATTTCCTTCAACATTTAAAATCTCATTTACATTTATATATTCTATTTCTTTAAAATTACCTGTAAGGTAATTATTTACCTTTTCATCAGATATATTTACTGCTTTTCTTTCATTAAATATATTTTTAATATTTTTATTTAAAAAGTACGGTAATATACTTTTTTCTTTTTTGTCGTATTCCCATATATTAAATAAATCTGTCTTAAAATAAAATTGAAATATACTCTTTAATCCATTAAAAAGATTATCTTTATAATCATCAATTTCTCTTCCATCTTCTTTTTGATTTTCTAAAATATTTAAACATTTAAAGGTTTGTAACTGTACACCTTTAGTAAATGTTACATTTTTTAAAATTGTAGCTATAAATTCTACTTCTCCTAAATCATCTAATATTGGAAAATTTCTAATTTCATAACTTTCTTCTATTCCATTTGTATTAACAACTGCTTCATTAATACAACTATTTTTAGACTTCTTTATATAGTCATCATTTTTTGAAATTAAACCATTATAAATGCACTCTGTAACTTCATTATTCATAATTGTTCTTACTTCATCTTTAGATAAATTATATTTATTAGCACAAGTTTGATTAATATATAAATATTTGTTATTTATATTTTTAATAAAGGCACATGATTCTAAACTATCAACTAGTTTTTCTATATTTATTAGTTTAGAAATTTTATCGCCTTCCCAATTAACTTTAATTACATAATATTCATCATAAGATAGTCCTAAAATACTTATTTTATATTTAGCTTTTATTAAGTCATTTCCTTTGCACAAAATTAAAGCAAACTCATCTTTTATCTTTATTAATCTATTTAATTCCTCTAAAGATAGATTATCCCTATTTTTATAGCCCATTTTTTCTTTTAATTCCTTATTAATAGAAATAACTTTCTTTTCCCTGTTTAAAATAATAATATTTTCTATTAATTCATCAAAAAACCTTTTCATTTCCCCCAAACATTCTCCCATCATCTGCATTTTAATATAAAAATTATATCATACTTCATAAAAAAAAAATTAAAATATTTTTTGCATTTTAATAATTTTTAAAATTTTTTTTAATTTGATTTTATACTACAGCACCAAATATAACTTTTAATTTCCACTTATTCCTAAACCAGACAACATATAATAAAACACACCATGCCATGATATTTAAATTTAATATCACTACATAGTGTGTTTTTATTATATATATTAACTACTCTATTTTTTACTCTTTTCTTTTGATAACATTATTGGTATTGTAGTTGCTATAACTAATACTACTAATAATATTATTGCCATTAAGTTTCCTGATGCAAAGCCTACTGGTGTTTTAGGAGTTATTACACCTGATAATTGAAGTATAATACCTAATAATCCTATTATAGATCCTCCTGCAACTAAACCTGATGAAAGACTTATTCCATTTGAAACCTTAAGTGCTTTATCTTCATCACTCTTACTAATTCTTTCTATAAATACTCTTATTAATGCTCCTACTAATATTATTGATGTAGTTGATATAGGTAAATAGAATCCTATTGCTACAGTCATTATTGGTAGGTTTAAGAAGAATAAGAATAGAGCCATAACAACACCAACTATAATCATTGGCCATGGTAAATTACCTGACATTATTCCTGATGTTAATGTTGACATTAAGTTTGCTTGTGGAAGAGCAAATGGTGCATCAGCTCCTGTAATTGCTAATTGATCCTTTAATACAAGTATTGTTCCTGTAACTACTACTACACCAACAATACTAGATATCGCAAAGTAATTCTGCATTTCTTTTTTGCTTCCACCAATCATATAACTTACCTTTTGTGATTGACTATATCCACCTGCTACTGAAATAGCTACTACCATAAATAATGCAAATAATAGTAATGATTTATTTGAAGCTAAATCAGTCCATCCCATTATAACAAATACTAGTGTTAATATAACTAATGATGCTATTGTCATTCCTGATACAGGAAGATTTGATGTACCTATTGTACCTGTTAAACGACCAGCAACTATTACAAATAATAATGATAATATTAATGAAACTATTGCTGCAATAATAGCCATTTTAGCACTTTGTGAAACTATAAATCCACCTACAAATGCTAAGACTACTCCTGCTAAAAGTATAATAATATGTCCTGTACCTTTTTCTTCACTACCTTCATTTCCTGAAGTAGCTTTTAAGGTTTCTCTTATTGAAACTACTATAGTTGGTATAAGCTTAATTGCTCCTATTAAACCACCGCAAAGCATCATACCTGCTCCGATGTACTTAACATAACTTCCTGATATTGCATTTACATCCATTTGATTTAAAAGGATTGCAGCATCATTCCATGCTTGTGACCCCTCACTTGCAAAATCAGTAAAGTAACCTATTAATGGAGCAACTCCAAAGTTAGCTAATATTGATCCAGCAAACATAGTTAAAGCTACTTCTAATCCAACTATAAATCCTATACCTAATAATAATGGATTTACTTCAGTAGAAAATTTCCACTTATAAAATTTACTTCCTACAAATGTAAAAGTATTGTTTATTAAATTTAAAAATGAACTTGTTACAAAGTTTATAACACCACTTATTGCAAATCCAATTCCCATAAACTTTATAGCATCTCCGCCTTCTTCTGAAGCTACAAGAGTTTCAGAAATTGCTAGAGATTCTGGATACATAAGCTTTCCATCTTCTTCAACAATTAAATATTTATAAACTAATGATAAACATCCCATTCCAAATAGCGCTCCTGCTATTCCCACAGTTATACCTTCTAAAAAAGTTATATTACTTCCTATTAATATAATTGCAGGTAAAACGTAAATCATTCCACTTGCTATAGATTCTCCACCACTAGACATACCTTGAATTAAGTTTTTTCCATATATGCCTTTTCCACGTGCGAAAACTCCTATAAGCATTGAACCTATAATTGCTCCAGGTATTCCAGCTGCAACAGTTAAACCTGATTTCATTCCTGAATAAGCAGTAGAAGCTGCAAATACTGCTGCTAAAACTATACCTATTATCATTACAGCTAAGCCTGAACCACTTTTAGACTTATTATTTTCTTTTGCCTGTTTTTTGTTCATCTTTATCCCCTCTTTTGCCTTATTTAGCATTTCATCATTAGTATCTCAAATTTCATTGAAAAAATTCGACATAATTCGTTGTTAGAATATTAAAATACATTAAATCCTACCATTTTTAATTATTTTAGGCAAGTTATCCAAAATATCAAAAAATCAACCAAAAGACTTTTCACTTATTATTTTAATTATTTTTACATTATTGAAAAAATACCCTAATACAAAAATAAATTTCTTGTATCAAATATGTTAAATATTTATTTATATAATCTGAAATTTTATCATCTTTTCAATAAGCCCATTATCTTTAAGCATTTCTTTAGCAACGTCTTTTAATCTACTGTTTCTACTTTATTATATGTTATATATCTTTTACACTAAATTAAAACAAAACAGTAGGTAAACTTGTATAAAAACAAATTTACCTACTGTTTAAAACATTTTTTAACTACTGAGACTTTTTATTTTTCTTAGCTAATTTTGCTCCAACTGCTATGCTTACTGCTGCTGCTGATAATAATCCTAGGCTTCCTACTACTGCTCCTGTATTTGGTAAGCTTGTACCAGGTTTTGTTGGCTTATTAGTTCCACCATTAGAACTTCCATTACCACCTTGGTTTCCACCATTTCCTGTGTTTCCACCATTGTTTCCATTGTCTCCACCTTGGTTTCCATTGTTTCCACCCTCTTCTCCTGGGTTTCCACCATTTCCTTCTTCATCAGGATTTTCACCTTCTGATTCACCGACTACAGCTTTAAACTTTTCAACTATTTCGTTGTTTCCATAAATAGTGTCTTCACTTATTACATTTACACCATCTATTCTATAAGTTTCTGAAGCTTCTCCATCTACAATTTCAACTATATCTGTATTTCCATAAATCTTCATTGTAACATCATCTTTTTTAGCTTCTGCTACTATGTCGATTCCTTCATTTTCTATTATTGTAACTTCTGCTCCTAAAGCTTCTAAGCTAGCTTTTATATTTTCATCATATAGCTTGTATGTTGTTCCATCTAAATCTAATGATAATGAACCTTCTATAAATCTTGCTACTTCGCTAAGATGTATTGTTCCTGATAATTTCTTATTTCCTGCTGGTACATATGCACCTAAGTAAACATCTCCACCAGTATGTTTTTTAGTTGTATATCCAAGCTTAACTCTTCCTGATATAACACTATTAATATCTTGATTTTTAAGTGCTTCAAGCTCTACATCTGTAAGGTTATCAAAGTTCATATATTCCTTAGCTAAAGTTCTTATTTCTGCATCACTTTTCCCTTTAATTAAGCTTTTAAACTTTCCTTCATTAACCTTTATTCCATTTAAATTCATTAGTGAATCTTCAAAAGTTAAGTTATCATATCCAACAGTTGTAGATTCATTACCTATTGATATACCACTATTTCCGTGATCGCTTGTTACTATTACTATAGTATCATTTCTATCTTTAGCATAATCTAATGCAACTCTAACAGCTTCATCAAAAGCTAAGGTTTCAGTAGCCATACCAATGGCTTGTTGTGAATGAGCTTCCCAGTCGATTTTACTTCCTTCTATAGTTAAAGCAAATCCATCTTCATCTTTTTCTAATATTTCAATAGCCTTTTTAGTTTGCTCTGCAAGACTTGGTTGCTCTGGCGCAAATTCTTCTCTATTTATATCTAATTCCTTAGTAAATATACCCCAAACCTTATTATCTTCAATAGAATTTAAACCTTCTCTATTTCTAACAACATCATATCCAACTTCTTTAACCATTTCTTCTGTTACTTCTGGAGTTCCGTCTCCTCCAAAATATACATCTAAATTGCTATATACTTGTTGCTTTCCTATAACAAATTCCTTATTTCTATCTAAGTAATGTGAGCTAAATGCTGCTGGTGTAGCATCAGTTGGATGTGAACTTGAAATAAGTCCTGTTGATTTTCCTTCTTCTCTAGCTGCTTCTAAAAGATTTGCAACCGGCTTTCCTTCTCCATCTATACCAACTCTACCATTAATAGTCTTTACCCCTGAAGCTAAAGCTGTTCCCCCTGCTGCTGAATCTGTAATTGGTGAGCTTAAACTATTAGTTTTAGCAAATCCAACTCTGATTTCATCCATAGCCATTTTGTAATTGCCTATTTTTCCATCTTTAACATCTTCAAAGTATCTTGCTAACGTAACAGTGGTATCACTCATTCCATCACCTATAAGATAAATTACATTTTTAATCTTATCATCTGAAGCATTTACTTCTACTGGCGCTACTGCATTAAATGAAATTGCTCCTATCATTACTGCTACACCTGTTGCTGCTATTATCTTATTTATAATCTTCTTTAATACCATTAGTTAGCCACCTCTTCACTTACATTTTCTTCACTAGTTTCAACATTTTCTAAAGCATTCTCTTTTTCAGCTTCTTCTTTGTTTTCATCAGAACTTACTTCTTCTTTACTATCTTCAGCCTTTAATTCCTCTTCTAATTTAGAATCTTCCTTACTATCTTCAACCTTTAATCCTTCGTTCTTCTCTTTTGCTTCTTCATTAACTTTTGTTTCTAAAGGTTGTAATCCACTTACTACATCTATTAATTCTTGAGGTATATAGAATCTACCTGTGTTTATATCATTTTTGTACATATAAGGCATAACTGATTTTAATGATTTAGCTTCACCATTTAATGTGTAATCATTAGTAAATAACTCTAATTCTATTACATTGTTATCTTTATTTATAATAGCCTTTATATTTTGTGGATTTGAAGTGTCTAACTGTACAGTTGCTCCAATTTTAGCTAAAGCTTCTTGTCCATCTATATATAACTGATTAGTTAATTCATTTAATCTATTTGCATCTCCAAATAATAAATCTGCCATATAAGTTGCTAAGTTTGTATTTTCAACTACTCCACTTAACTTCTTTACTGAATCTGGCGCATAAATTCCTAAATAAACATTTTCACCAGTATGTCCACCTGTCGTAAATCCAATTCCTGTTCTGCTTGCTAAAACTCTATTTAAGTTTCCAGCTCTTACTTCTGCAATTTCTTCTGGAGTTAATCCTGAAACACCATAATACATTTCTACAAGTTGAGCTACTTTAGCATCCTGTGAACCTATTGAAGGTAATATTTCATTATTAAAGAATTCTTCAGTAATTGAGAAGTTCTTATAATAATCTAACTTTTCATAACTCATTCCTTCTGTATTTTCATAGTTTCCTATTGATAATCCACTATTTCCATGATCTGTAGTTACTATTACAACTGTATCTTCTCTATCCTTTGCAAAGTCTAAAGCTTCCTTTACAGCATTATCAAAAGCAATTATATCTGATACCATTGCACTTGGTGTATTAGCATGAGCTGCCCAGTCAACCTTACTTCCTTCAACCATAAGCATAAATCCATCTTCATCTTTGCTTAATACTTCTACTGCCTTGTTTGTCATTTCTGATAAGCTTGGTTGATTATTTCCACTTTCTTCTCTATCTATATCATAATCAAGATCTGCTTTTGCAAAAGCTCCCCATAATTTATTCCCATCATAATTTAACATTGCTTCTTTATCTTGAACAAAGTCATAACCTGCTTCATCTATTCTTCCTTTTATTTCATTAGTAAGCTCATCAGTTTTTAGGTTAAATCCTCCCCCTAAAACTACTTCTAAATCATTATTAACCATTTGTCTTAATATATCATCATATCTACTTCTATTAGTTGTATGTGCTGAAAACCCTGCTGGTGTAGCATGGGGTATTTCTGAAGTTGCTATTAATCCAGTTGCTTTTCCTTCTTGCTCTGCTGCTTCTAATACTGTAGCTAGAGGCTTGTCCTCAACTGATGTACCTATATATTTATTTTCTGTTTTATTTCCTGTAGACATAGCTGTTGATGCTGGAGCTGAATCTGTTATTGGTCCTCTTGCCCATGTTGTGTTTACTGCACCTACTGATATTTCATCCATAGCTAAGCTTCCACCATTTATATGTCTAGCTAAAGTCAGTGCATCTGTATTCATTCCATCTGCAATCATCATAATTACATTTTTAGGTCTATTTTGCTCTGATGCTATTACCTTACTTGAAAAATTATTTGCTAAGTTTAATGTATATACTCCTACTAGTGCTACTGCTATAGCAACACACTTCTTTAACTTTTTACTCATTAAAAATATTCCCCCTGTAGTTTATCTATATTATTTTTCTTTTTGTTTTTCTCATCTACAAACTTATTTTAATATATAAAACTACTTTTTAAGTTACCACTATGATAAAGGTTCGTTAAGAATACTTAACATATATTAACTTTTTAACCCTAAATATTAAATCAACTTAACATTATTTTCCTATATTTTTTATATTTTAGCTAAATATTCCCCTAATAACGTAATTCTCTACTAATTTATTCATTAAAAACTTAAAATTACTTCTTCTATATGTTAAAATATATATGCACAATTGTTTATATACTAACAATTTATCTAAAGGGAGAAGAACAATTAAATGGTAAAAAAGCTAATAGATAAAACAATTAATAATCTAGCTATACATAATAATTATACAGAAGTCCAAACAGAACAAACAAAATATGTTTTAACATTAATTACATATGAATTTATAAAATTAGCATTAAGCTTATTTATATTTAGTTTGTTTGGATACTTTGCTGAAAGTGTATTAATTATTGTGTTTATGAGCCTAACTAAACCATTTACTGGTGGCTATCATGAAGATAGTCAAATTAGATGTTTTATTGCTACTCTACTAATTATGTTATTTATAATTGTACTTTATAAAACTAATGATTTAAGTTTTATTGGATACATTATATTAGCCTTTTTAAGCATTTTTGCAGTATATAATATATCTCCAGTAATTGATTCTAGAATGCCCTTAACTAAAAAAGAATTTATCCAAAGAAATAAACTTATTGGGACATTTAATACTTTAGCATTCTTATTAATTGGATTAATTTTATTTAATATTAAATTTGTTTCACAAATTATAATATGGACTAGTGTTGTACAAGCTATGCTTTTATTCAACAAATATAAAAAATAAAGGAGGTGAACTAAATGAAAAAATATTTAGGAACATTAATGTTACTTTTAACTGCAGTATTCGTTAATTCTAACCCATCTTCAGTCCTTACTATTGGTGTTGAAGAAATGCCTGAGTCAATGAAAAAAATGAGATAAGTAGGTTTTTAAATGATTGAATTTATTGTAGATAGTATAAATAGCATTTTACAATGTATGATGTTTGTTTTAATTCCCACTTATTGTACAGAATATCGCTATAAAAATTCTAAAAAGAAAACAATGCTTTACGTATTCCTATTATGGGTAATAGTTCAAATTACTACATTACTTATGGGAAACTCAAGCTTTGGAGCTATCATAATGCATATAGAAATATTAGTTATTGGCATGATAGTATTTAAAAATGACTTTTTAGGAGCATCAACTGCTTTTAGTATTGTTTATGCGTTTATAGCAATTAATTTATTAATAACTTCTAATTTAGTATGGGGATTCATTCCCTCTGTAATACCGAATTTTAATATAGAAGTTTTTGGTACAGCATTACTGTATATTTCACAATTTTTAATGGCATTTTTCGTATTATTCCGTAAAGATATAATTTATAAACTATATTTAGTTTTAAGAAGCAAATACTTTACAACAATATCAACTATAATAATAACAATAATACTAGATTTTATCATATCATTTAATAGAATTGTTCATGATAAAGATAATCCACTATTTAAAGAAATTATATTTATTTTACTATGTATTTTTATAATCGGAATAACACTATACTTTGCAGGAATAGAAAAAAAGTCAAAAGAAATATATTTATTAAATGCCGAACTTGAGGAAAATATAAATGAACTAAAGAAAATGAAACATGATTATGGAGCACAAATTTCATATTTATATGGATTACATCTTATGGGAAAACATGAGCGAATTGGTGAACTTTTAAAGGATATAATAAATGGTTATAACAGCATAGTTCCTGAAGTTATCATTTCAAATAATAATGAATCTATAATATCCACAATTGTAAATAGTATAAGTCACGATGGAGTAAACATAGTAATTGATGAACAAGCTCCTTTAAGTGATACTTATATATCAGAAATGGAACTTCAAAGAATAATTTCTAATATATTAAGAAATTCAATTACAGCTATGAAAAAGCAAGGAACTATTAATATCAATACATATTATGGATATAATAATCTTATTTTGGAAATTAAAAATGATGGCCCTAAAATAGATGATCTTATTATAGAAAAAATATTCCAACCAGGTTTTTCAACAAAGAAAAATGAACGCAAAGAAAATGGATTTGGTTTAACTATAGTAAAGGAATTAATAGAGCTTAAAAAAGGAAGTATTTCTGTTAAGAGTACTTTAGACGCAACAACTTTTACTATAAAATTTCCTATAAGGGATTAACTTAAATCTTATCATATATAATATTGCTATTTAAAATAAAAATAGAAGTAGGCAAATGCCTACTTCATTTTTTATATTATTTATTTTTTCTTCTTAAAAGTGTACCTACTGCTGCTGTTAATAATCCAAATAATCCTACTGCAGCTGCTGGTGTTCCCCCTGTTTGAGGTAATTTACCACCATTATTGTTGTTTGAGTTATTATTATTTCCTGACCCATTATTGTTTGAACCACCGTTATTTCCTGATCCATTATTGTTTGAGCCACCATTATTTCCTGAACCACCGTTATTATTGTTTCCGTTTCCATCTCCAGCACTTGCTATTAATCCGTCCATAGCTCTTTGAAGTGATTTAACAGCATTTGATACTTCTTCCTCTGTTGCATCTTCATTTACTAGAACATCTTTAGCTAATGCTAAGCTACCTTCTAATACAGTCCAAGTTTCCTTAGTGTACTTACTTGAATCTAAAGCTTCTGCCTTGTTTATTAAGTCTTCAAGTAACTCTTTATTAGGTTTTAATCTTAATTGTGCAAATGCTCTTACTAATTCAGTATAAGTTTCATTTACTTCTTCTTGCATTGCATTTTCATTAGCTATTACAGCTTTTGAATTTGCTAATACAACAGTAAGGTTATCCCAAGTTTCCTTAATATATGCATCTGAATTTAATTTATCTATTTCTGATACAAGCTCTATTAGGTATTTCTTATCACCTTTTTTGAATTCTAATTTATGCATTGCCTCACTTAATCTAATAAATGATGCTTCAACTTCTGCTTGAGTTGCTTTTTCATTAGCTAAAATTGCTTCTGCTTCTACCATTGCAGCTTTAAACTCTTCTACAACTACTGGTACAACAGTTGAAAGTTCTTCTTCTGATACTTTCTTAGCTTCATCTAATATAATTTTTAAATGTTCTTTGAAGATTTCAATTTCCTCTTCTAAGCCTTCTATTGCAGCTGTTAATTCATCTATTGCTACAGTAACTTCTTCTTGAGTCGCATCTTCATTAGCTAATACTGTATTAGCAGCTTGTAATGCATTGTTAAGAATATTTAATGTTTCTTCTGTGTAATTAACATCACTACTTAATATTGCATTGGCTTGATTTACAGCATCCTTTAATCCTGAAATGTTAACTAATCCTGTAATTGCATTTACTAAGTTTTCCTTAGCTTTATTAATACTTGATTGTGTAGCACTTCCAAGGTTATCTAAAACTTTATTAGCTTCTTTTAGAGCCTTAGCGTAATTTTTAAAGCTTCCTGCTGTATAGCTTCCTTCTTCATAAGTACATGAAGATATTAATTCTTCTAAATCAGTTATATTTGGAACTTCATAATCATTTATAGTAACTACTTCATAAATTGTAGGAGCTTTTCCTTCCCACTCAATTTTAATTTCAAATATATTTTCATACTTAGTATTTACTATTTCATTTAAGCTCTTATCTAACTTTCCTATTTGATTCCAAACTTCTTCTCCAGCTTCGTTAATTCCTGTTCTAACCATAACCTTAGCATTAGAAATTTCACTTCCACTTTGAACGATATTAATTTTCTTTATATCAGTTTTTTCTGAAATACGGTAAGTTAAGCTTCCGTTTTTAATTTCTCCGTTATTTGTATTTGGTTTATATCCTGTAGTTAAATCACCATCAACTATATTTCCAGGTGCAAATCCTTTTTCTTCAATTGGATTTGAAACAAATGTAGGATTATTTACTGTTGGTACATATTGTCCATTATTTATTAATAATTGGTTTATTACCATCCAACGGTCTGGGAAACCAGCTGTAAATAACATTCTTACATATCTAGCTTCTTGTTCAATTTCTCCACTTTCTATATAACTATGTGATATAGGAACTACTCCACCTGATATACTTCCATGCTTATATCCATTATCTCCTGGCTTAGTATTTAAATCACTTGAAGGATTTTGTACGCCATCACCAACAGTTATTGCATCTACCCAAGTTTCTCCATCTAAAGATAATTGAATCTTACCATCACGCATATAATCTTTTTCAGTATCATATACAAGGTACTTAAGATCTCTAACATTAATAGTTTGACCTAAATCATAAACTATTGTGTCATTTGCTCTAGGTGCTGCAAAGAATTTAGCTGAAGTGCTATAATTTCCATCAAATGCAGCTTCTACATCTCCATAGCTATTTGTATATGCACTTACTAATGATGGCTCATATACTTCATTAGAATTAACTTCAAATTTACCTAAATCAAATGTAACTGTTTTATCTGCAATTAATCTAATGTAACGTGCATCTTCTAAATTATTAAAATCTACATCTTTCCATTCAATTGTATTCATTGAAGTTTGTAATTTTAAACCATCCATATTTGAAGCTTCAAAATCTATGCTTCTTAAATCTTTAATACGATCTAATTTTATACCTATATATTCACCTTGGTTTAAAGTAATTTCATTTTTAGGTAATAATTTTGTAAGTGATTCATCTACAAATTGTGATTCTACTCCAACTTTTACATTAGAATAAACGTGTCTAGTATATTCTGTTGTTGTGCTTCTTTTAACTTGTAATTCTGAGAATTTAACCCACTTGTTAAGTTGCTTTAAGTTTGTAACTCTTACATATCTAGCTTCAACACCACCAAGGTCCTCATCTATAATATCTTTTCCAGCATTGCTTGAATAAGTCTTATACTCTGTCCAGTTTTCATTATCTACTGAATACTCTAACTTATAATCTGACCACTTATCTCCATCTCCAGCTCCAACTACAAAGTGAACCTTACCTACGTTTATAACTTCTCCTAAGTCTAATCCAACAAAGTCTCCAACGTTAGTTACATCCCCTGTGTGTGTTCTATACCAAACAGATGTATCATCATTTCCATCAGTTAAGCTAGCTTCATTTCCACTATAAACACTCCATCCTGGTGTTCTCATAAGTGTTGCATCTATTGGTGCTTCTTCTTCCTCTACTTCAGTATTTTTATTTATAGTAAAGTCTTTAATACCTAACCATGTATTTGTCTTTTCTTGAGTTGCAATTATACGAACTCCCATAGCAACTATATCTAAACCTTCTACTTCTATCTTTCCAGGTTTTGTATATAATTGACCATCTAAATCTATCCAAGTCTTACCATCTTCTGTATATTGAATCTTAGCTTCTTGCATAGTATCATTTGAATTTCCTCTTGCACCCATATCTATTGTAATATCTTCTATTTTTATAGCCTTATTATATTTAACTCCAACATAAGTTCCTACATCTATAGTACTTGGATTTTTAAATACTA
Organism: Clostridium sp.; assembly: GCF_051654825.1. GTDB lineage: Bacteria > Bacillota > Clostridia > Clostridiales > Clostridiaceae > Clostridium. The sequence continues at coordinate 22,147 of NZ_JBOFYU010000039.1, read as the reverse complement.
CTTCTGTTTCTGGATTTTTATCTAATAAGTTTTCTAAGCTTCCAACTGGAGCATCTTGTCTATTAGTTATAACTGTTGTTATAAGCTTACTTGGATCTACAATTGAAGAAACTGTTTCTGATAAATTTTGTGCTAAAGTCTTTATAAATGGTACTATATGTTGTACTCCGACTTCTGCATTTTGGTAATGATCTACATACCAGAACGTATATGTTTTTGATTTTTCAAAAGCTGATTGTGCTTCTGAATAGTAATTCCATATAACATCATTTCCTAAATCATCTTCAATTGCAATAGCTGCATTTAAGTATGCAATAGCTGCATCTGTAGTGTCAGCCCAACAATCTAACCAGTAAATTATTTGATCTCTTGTACGAGGATTTCCTGGATTTTCTTTATAGTAAGCTGCTGCATTTTTTAAGTTTGTAAATTCTTGTATTAATGCTTCAGCATCTTCTTTTATGCTTGCTCCAGTTGCAAATTTTTCTTTAAAAGCATTTAATTTAGGAGCTAATTCTACTGATTCTTCAAGTTTAGTAACTCTTCCATCCATGTTTTGGTTTATCATATGCTTACTTAATTCTCTTAAAGCAAGTGATGAAGCTGTTTCTTCAGCTGTTCCATGGTCCATATATTTAAATGAATCACTCCAGTTTTGATCTGCTTGTTCCTTGTTATCCCAAATGTTCCAAGCATAATCAGCGGCTGCAAATAATGCTGATTTATTAGCTTCAGCTTGTTGCATAGGATTTAAAACTACACCTTGTATAGTTGATGGGTCTACACCTGGATGTAAGAACGTATCATTTCCACCCATTATTAAATGTTGCTTAGAGTTATCTGAACATGGCCAGTTTATCCAGTAATAAGGTGCTCTTCCTTCATATCCTTCTGAAGCAATATTGTTTTTATAGCTTTCTCCAAAGCTTTGAGAAACTTCTCCCCAAATTCTTCCTCCAGTTGCCATAATACTAATATTGTCACCAGCTTTATTTACTTCTTTTAATTGTTGTGAATCTCCCCATCCCATATAATCATTTGGACAGAAGATAATTCCATCTTTTAAATCAGGATAAATTTCTTGTTGCTCTCTTAACCATACTGTTAAATCTTCTAATAATTTTACATATGTTGTAGGACCTTGTGGTGGCACCCCTGCATCATCTGCTAATATACTAAATTGTCTTACTCCAGCTTCTATTAATTGAGTGAATTTAGCTTTAATTACATCTAAATCTGCTTGATAATTTTCCTCTGTGTTAAATCTCATAGCATTATGCATAAATGGATGTAATGCATATACATATCTAGTTTTGCTGGCTTCACCAGCTAAAGCTAATTTCTTTACTTCTTGAAGTTCTGCTTCTGGATATAAGTCTCTCCACTTTGAGTTATGATATGGATCATCTTTAGGAGCAAAGATATATTGATTTAATTTATAATCTCCACCGTAAGTCATAAGGTCTGCTCTATCTTCATTTGACCATGGGTTTCCATAATATCCTTCTATAAATCCACGATATGCAACTTCTGCATAATCATCAATTCTAAAGTTTCTAATTGTGTTATCATCCTCTAATTGATTAAATACATGTTTTAAAGTAGTTACTCCATAAAAAGCACTGTCTGCATCTTCTCCTAGTACGCCAATTACCCCTTCATTAGCATAAACTAGATGTGAATCTAAGTTTTCATCAAAGAATGTTTCTTGATGAGGAACTTGCTCATTAAAGTAAACGTCTACAAGTTCACCAGACTCATTAATACCTATTAATATATTTGTCTTACCATCAACAATTCCAGTTGAAACTTCAAAATTAATATTATGTTTCTCTAAAATTTCTGAAAGACGATTCTTCGTATAAATATCTACACCTGTTTCGTAAACTATATTTACACTATTTCCAATAGTAAAGTCTCCATTTTCATACTCTGTACTTTGTGGTACTGGATAAATTTCATAATCCATTACCTTTGAAGGTTCCATTATTTCAGCTGATACTTTAACATTTCCCATTACATTTGTTAATGCAATAGCTGCAGCAAGCATTGCTGCTAATCCTCTTTTAGATCTTTTTATCATGAATCTTCCCCCCTAAAATCATATTTGAATTAAATTTAAATTTAGACAACAAAAAAAGCCAGAAAGAATCCATATATATATAAATAATATATATACTTTTTTCTTTCTGGCTAATGCTCAAATTTACATATTTTGATAACACGCCCAATTAATTTAAATAATTCGATTTTAATACATTAAATATAATACATTTTTTACATTAAATCAACAATTTTTTAAAAATTTTTAAAAAATTTTTTTTTAAGTTTTAATTAACTTTTAAAATTTTTTTCATTTATTTCTTTTCGATTTATTTTTTCGAAATAAATTTCACAAAAATTCTATATCCTACTTGTCATTCTTACTTCTTGCCTAAGAATATGAACTTTATCAACATTAGATTAAAATATAAAAAATACATATAAGTATCTATCTTAATTCTCTTACATTCCATTTAATAAATCCCATAAGTCCTATATTGGCTATTGCTGTTATTAATAAAATTACTCCTATTGGGATTCCTATTTCTATTACCTGTCCAAATAATAATTGTCCTGGTGCAACACTTATTGTAGCTACGGCTGTTGAAAATGCTGAAATTCCTCCAAGCATTCCTGCTGGAATTTCCTTTTGTATAAATGTTAATGTTAAAACATTTGATAATGCTAAGGATAACATTATGCCCATTCCCCCAACTGCAAAAAGTCCTGCTAATAAATAGTTATTTAAATTTATAAATCCTATTATAGCCATTAATGTAACTCCAGCTATCATTGGAATATATGTATAATGTGCTTTTTTCATTGAAAACATATTAGGCTTTACACTAATCCAAAATCCACCTAATATCATTCCTAAAACACAAATACCTTCTACTATTCCATAAACTTCTGCTGGAAGTCCAAGTAATATATTAATAAAGTACGGTGCTACTATTGATAATATTGGTACTAAGAATATATTTCCTAAAGCATAAGAAGCTATAATTCCAAGTATAATTTTCTTTTCATTTTTTAAATATAAGAAGCTATTTTTCATATCTATAAATGATTGTTTTATAAAGGCTAATGAAAATACCTTGCTTTCATTTATATTATCAACATCTAAGTTTTCCTCTTTAGCTACTTGCGGTATGTCTAAGAAACATTCCATTATTGCTGAAGCTAAAAAGCTTATAGCATTAATTATTACTATTATCTTTATACCAACAAGTCCATATAATATCCCTGCTAAAATAGGTCCAACAAAGTTTACAACTGATCCAACTTGATTTATTATTCCATTAGCTGAAGTAAGCTTATCTTCTTCTACTATTTGTGGAATTGAAGCTACTACTGCTGGTCCATATAATGTAGAACATATAGAAAGTATAAACATTACTGCTGCAACTATTAGCTCACTATCTCTTCCTCTAAGTAATACAAAGGCATATGCCCCTATTAATACTGAGCAAAATAAATCTAAGTATATCATTATCTTTTTTCTATTTATCTTATCTGAAAGCCTTCCTGCAATAGGTGCAAATAATATATAAGGTATAGTTGATATAGCTAATATTTTTGCAAAAGCTGCAGTGCTTCCTGTAAATTCTAACAGATATAAAGACATACTAAATCTTTGAATAGCATTTCCAAACAGTGATATAATTTGCCCTATAACTATAATTATAAAATTTTTATTTTTCATTACTTCTCCCTAAAAAGCTTATATTCCATACATATTGGATAATTGCCACTTTCACTATTTTTAAGGCTAGCATCTATTCCATATATTTCTTTTAAGCTTTCTTCATTAATTACATCTATTGGTTTTCCCTGACAAATAATACTACCTTTTTTTAATCCAATAATATTATCTGCAAATCTACTAGCATTGTTAAGCTCATGAAGAACTATAACTACTGTGATTTTCTTTTCTTTATTAAGTTTTTCTAGTACCTCTAAAACTTCTAGCTGATAAGACATATCTAAATAAGTTGTAGGTTCATCAAGCATTATAATTTCTGTTTCTTGAGCTAAAGTCATTGCAATCCAAGCTCTTTGCCTTTGTCCACCTGATAAATTTTCTATTTCTCTATCAGCAAATTCCTTTAATCCTGTTTCTTCTATTGCCCAATTAATAACTTCTTTATCATGCTTATTAAGTCCACCTATAATATTTTGATGTGGAAATCTACCAAATGCTACAAGTTCTCTAACTGTTAATCCACTTGGACATACTGGTCCTTGTGGAAGAAAAGCTACTTCCTTTGCTATATTTTTTTCCTTTAATCCCTTAATGTTTTTATTATTTATAAAAATATCTCCATTTTTAGGCTTATTAATTCTTGCTATAGTTTTAAGCAATGTTGATTTCCCACATCCATTTGCTCCAATTATTATGCTAATCTTACCCTTTGGTATAGATAAATTCATATTTTCAATTATAATATTATCTTCATATGCTACTGATAAATTCTTTACACTAATAGCTTCCATAATTATTACTCCTTCATCATTAAATAAATAAAATATGGTACTCCAAATATAGATACTGTTATTCCAACTGGAATTTCAATTGGAGAAAATAAATTTCTTGAAACTGCATCTGCAAGAAGAGTTATTATTACACTTATCATTGCTGAAACTACAATATAGTTTTTATGATAAGAACCAACCAGCTTTCTTGCTATATGTGGAGATATAAGTCCTAAAAATCCAATATTACCTGCAAAGGCTGTCGCTGTTCCAGCTAATATAACTGAATAAGTTAAAAACTTCTTTCTTTCTCTTTCTATATTTAATCCTAAAGATATAGAAATCTCATCTGAAAGATTTAAAACATCTAGTTTTTTATGATTTAATAAGACTAATATAAACATAAATGTTACTATTGGAATAATTACCTTTGCATAGCTCCAACCTGATCCCCAAAGGCTTCCTGATGTCCAAACTAAAACTCTATTGTAGTCACCAACTCCCCCTCTAAAGGTAAAGAAGGTAATAAAAGCATTAAGTCCTGCATTTAATCCTATTCCTATTAATAAAAGTCTTTTTGGCTTTATTCCTTTTTTACTAGATAATATGTAAATAAAAAATGCTGTAACGGCTGCACCTACTACAGCCATAAAAGGTAAAACAAATATAGAAAGACTACCTAGCTCACTATAATAATTTGATGTTTGATATGTAATAAATAATACTGCAGCCACTGCTGCACCAGCATTTATACCAATTATCCCTGTATCAGCTAAATCATTTTTAGTTATAGTTTGCAGAATTGCTCCTGCTGTAGATAATGCAATGGCCACAAACATTCCAACTAAAAGCCTTGGAAGTCTAATACTTAATATTGCTGTATTTTGAGCCTTACTTCCATTTCCCATAAGGGTATTTAGAACTTCTCCTAAGGAAATCTTATAAGTTCCCCAGCATAATGTAACTGCAAAGGAGATAGCTAATAAAGCTAATAAAATTACTATAACTATTTTAAATTTATTTTTCTTCATTATCCTCTCTCCTTTCTAGCTATCCATATAAAGAATGGTACTCCTATTAATGATGTAAATACTCCTATTGGAGTTTCATAAGGATCAAATAACATCCTTGCTGCAATATCTGCATAAGTTAAAAGAACTGCTCCAAGTAAAAATGAACATGGAATATTTCTTCTGTAATCTTCTCCTAATAATTTTCTAACTATTTGAGGAACTATAAGTCCTACAAACACTATATTTTTACCAACTGCAACTGCTGCCGCACACATTGGTATCATTACTAATAAAGTAATAAGCCTTATCTTTTGTGGGTTTTCTCCTAGACCAATAGCAACATCATCACCTAAATTCAAAATATTTATCTTTGGTGATAATAACATTGCTATAATAAATCCTACTACGCCTACAAAAAATACTAATTTAAAGTCTCCCCAGCTTGCATTTCTAAAGCCTCCAGTAACCCAAAATCCTATCATTTGAGATTGGTTAGATAATAATCCTACTATAGTTGTTAATGAAATGAAAAATGTACTCATAGCTGTTCCTGCTAAAAGTATCTTTGTAATAGAATTATTATTTTGCTTTTTTGATATAAAGAATAAAACTATTATTCCTGTTACAAAAGCTCCTATTAATGATGCCACCATTACATTTTTAGTATTTATAGTAATTCCCGCTGCATAAAAAATTGCAATTACTAATGTTGCCCCTTGGCTAATACCTAATATAGATGGTTCAGCTATTGGATTTCTTGTAACTCCTTGAATCATTGCACCTGTTACTCCTAAAATTCCTCCTGTTAATAATACAGAAAGAGCTCTTGGAATACGTACATCTCTAACTAACATAAGCTCTAAAGTTTCACTATAATTAAAAATACTATCAAATATGTCACTAAAAGTAATATGGACGGATCCTAGCCTTATAGCTAGAACCAGTCCTCCTACTAAAAGTAACAAACCACAAATTATAAATATTGTTGTATGTTTCTTACTTTGTTTCATTTAACATATCACCTATTTCATCTACTAATAAATCTCTTCCTATTGAGCTATATCCTTGGTTAAAGTATGGTGATGAATCTAAAACTACAACCTTTCCTTCCTTTACAGCAGGTAGGCTATTCCAAATTGCATTAGCTTCAAGCTGTGCTAAATCTTCCTTTGTAGCAATTAAGAATATATAATCTGATTTAATTGCTGCTAATCCTTCATAAGTTACAACTGGTAAGCTTATATCAGTTTGAGCTGGCATTCCTTCTGGCTTAGCTAATCCCATATCTTCATATAAAACATTACCAAATCCTGCACCATCAAATATAAAGAATTGACCTCCACTTGCTAAGAATGAAAGATAAGTAGTATCTTCTCCGTATTCAGCCTTAATCTTCTCTCCTTCTTTTATAGCCTTTTCTTCATAATCAGCTAACCATTTATCAGCTTCTGCTTCTTTATTAAATACCTTTGCAATTGCTTTAAGGTCATCCTTCCAATTTAAAGCTTCTAATTGAATCATAACTGTAGGAGCAATTTCACTTAATTGATCATACATTTTTTCTTGAACTGTTGATATAACTATTAAGTCTGGATTTAAATTCATAACTGCTTCTATATCCATAGTATCTTGCATGCTATATCCTAATATTTCTGCTCCCTTTAATGTTTCTTCTAAATATGTTGGGAACTTAGTGTAATCATATGCATCACTATTTGCTGTTCCTGAAACTTTATATCCTAATATTGATAAAATATCACTATTACCACTTAAATCAACTATTGTCTTAGGTTCAGCTGGAATTTCAACTTCTCCTCTTACATCTGTAACTACAATAGTATCTTCTGTTTTATTATTTTCTGTAGTTCCACCATTTGCACCACAACTAACAAATAACATCGCTGCCATACAAGGAACTAATAATTTTTTAAATAAATTCATCTTCATAATTTGCCTCCTTAGTATTGTTCTTCACATTTTTTTATGCTACGCTTTACTTGTTGTTATTGTATATGATATTCATTCTCAATTCAATCATTGCAACTAATTTAATAATTTTATCATCTAAATAAATAATTTTTAAGACCATGTTTTAAACTAATGTTGATGAAATAACGCTGTCAACATTGACTTAAAATACAGTCATTTTACGTTTATTTATTATTTGTTTAATTTGTAATTATTATTAAAATTATTTAGCTTAAATAATTTTATTCTTTATAAAAAGGAGCATTTTATGATTTCTAAAACTACTAAGGATTTTCAAAATAATGTTTTAAATAAACTTACATTCACCCCATATCCAACTGAGCATTACACTATTTATAAAAATAAAGATAAACCTGAACTTGGATATTTTATTAAATACAGTAGAAAAGATTATTATGAATTTGGTATTGGAGATTATACTATTCCAAAAAGCTTTTCTCTTTCCTTTTCTCATAAGGAGGATTTAATGCGCTTTGGAACTGTATATACTGGTGAAACTAAATTTATAATTGAAAATAACCCTATTTCCTCATTTAGTCCCTCCTCATTTTTTGTATCTGAAAAAGGACTTAAGGGAAAACAAGCTTGGGTTAAAGGTCAACATTTTCACGGTGCAGAAATAACTATTTATAAGAAATATTTTGATGAAATAATAAAACCCAATTTTCCTGACACCATAGATTTTGATAATTTTATTTCTAATTTTACTTATCGTTATCTTCCTTTAGAAATAGCTTCTATAGTTCAAAATTTAAGAAGCTTAGCCGAAGTCCATAAGTTAACTCCCTTATATTTAGAAAGTAAGATATTAGAATCAATTGCATTACTCTATAATGAAATATCTTTATCGCCTGAAAATACTTTTACTAATCAATTAAACTATGGAGAGATTAAGATAGGAAAAGATAGACTTATTTCCTTAACTGCTTCAGATGTAAGTGCAATACAAAAGGCTCATGATATACTAACAAAGGATGCTTGCAATCCTCCTACTATAAAGGCATTAAGTAAAATGGTATTTTTAAATGAACAAAAACTAAAGGCAGGATTTTCAGCTAAATATCATATGTCTATTAAGCAATATACTAATTCTATAAGAATGACTACTGCTGAAAACTTACTTTCTACAACAGAATTAAGTGTAGATGAAATCTCTAAATTAGTTGGATATAACCATAGTGGTAACTTTGTAAAAATGTTTAAAAAAGTTCATGGAAAAACACCCTTAGCCTTTAGAAAGCTTAAATCTTAAAATTATATTTTTATTAAAATTATATAAAGCGCCTAGTAAGAAAAAATCTCCCTACTAAGCGCTTCAATAAACTTTATTATTAGAAATTATCAGTAATTTAATATGAAAAGTTCATATAATATATTCATTGTTTTATATTATAAAACCCCTGAGAATAACCTTGAAAAGGCTTCTTTAAATTTAACGCCCTTGCTTCTCTTATTATATTCTTCAATAGTTAATTCTTTAGAATTTAATATATCCTTTTCAAACTCACTTCTTTGCTTCATAGATATTTCTTCTGAATAAATTAATGCATTTACTTCAAAGTTTAATTCAAAACTTCTTGTATCCATATTAGCTGTTCCTATAGAACATACTTCATCATCAATAACTACAGTTTTTGCATGTAAAAAGGCATTTTTATCATAATGATATATTTTAACACCGTAATTTAAGATTTCTCCTGCATAAACTAAGTTTGCCCAATAAACAAATGGATGGTCACCCTTTCCTGGTAGCATTATTCTTACATCTACACCTGAAGCAGAAGCTAATTTTAAGCTATCAGCTATACTTTTATCTATTATTAAATATGGAGATTGTATGTATATATATCTCTTAGCTCTTTGTATCATCTTTAAGTAAGATAATTTTATTTCATATACATCACTAAGATTTGGCCCACTTGATACTATTTGCATCCCCTTATTTCCAGGACCCTTTTCATTTTCATTAACATCAATTAAAACATGTTTTAAATCAATATCTTCCTTAGTTGCATATCTCCAATCTGCTAAAAATCTTAAATTTAAATCTTTTACTGCTGGACCACGGAATTTTATATGTGTATCTCTCCAATAACCAAACTTAGGGTCTTTTCCTAAATACTCATCTCCTACATTAAATCCACCAACAAAGCCTACCTTATTATCTATAACAACTATTTTTCTATGATTTCTAAAATTCATATTTAAGTTTATTACCTTTAACAATGCTGGGAAAAACTCTCCTACTTTTCCGCCTGCATCAATTAAAGATTTTAATTTCTTTCTATTAAGAGATCTACTTCCAACTGAATCATATAATAATCTTACTTGAACTCCAGCCTTAGCCTTTTCCTCTAATATGTTTAATATCTTTGTTCCAATATCATCATTTTTAAATATGTAAAATTGAATATTTATATTTTTCTTTGCTTTTTTTAAACTTTCTAAAAGTTCATTGAAAAAGTCCTTTCCATCAGAAAACATTTCTATTTCATTATCAGTTCTATATGGCGAATAATCCATACTTTCAACTGCTAATATCATATCTAGATTTTTTCTATTTTTTGCATATATTTCTGATTTATCTCTTTCTTTAACTTGCTTTTTGTAATTTTCAAAAATATTTATTTCCGCTTCCTTCATAATAAACATCTTTGAATTATTAGTCTTTCTGCCAATAATTAAAAAAGCAAAAAAACCTACATATGGTAATACATATAAGATAAATGTCCATGCAATTATATTATTTGCTGAACGTTTTTCTTTAAATACCATAAATCCAATAGTTACTAAGTTTATAACATGAAATAAAATAGATAAAACTTTAAATATCATAATATATATATCCTTTCAAATTCCTTATTTAAATAAAGCCTCATAAAACCATTATTCCCTTTACACCATGTATATATAAAATTTATTTTTTAAATTTATACTTATTTAATACCTATGTTTTAACCTAGTGTTGATAAAAATTCATATTACTAGTTAAGAAGTAAGAATTAAAAAGTAAGAGTTTGTATAAAAACTCCTTGAGAAGTTTTATAAAATATATTTTTTATAAAATTCGTAGAGGTTTAATCCTTAACTATTCACTTTTACTTATTAATTTTTACTTAAACTTACTTACTAGTAATATTTATAAAACACTTAAATATCAACACATATTAAAAATATAACCTTAAATTATTAAGGTAAAAATACAGTTATTCTCGTTCCTATTTCTTTTCTTGTTAAGACACTAAAATATCCTTTATGACCATCTATAATCCACTTTGCTATAGATAATCCTAGACCTGTTCCACCATCTTTTCTTACTCTTGCAGTATCTGCTCTATAAAAACGTTCAAATATATGAGAAACATCACTTTCATCAATTCCTATTCCATTGTCTTGAATTGAAAAATAAGCTTCTCCATTATTATTCTTACCAACCCTAAGTGTTATAGATTCCCCCTGTTCTGTATAATTAGCTGCATTTTGAACTAAAATTCTTGCTGTTTGCTTAAGCAGTCCTATATCTCCACATACAGTTATATTTTCTAAAGCTACAAATCTATATACGTGGTTATTATCTATCATTTTTGACTCTTCAAACACTTCATTTATCATATCATTAAGTAAAAATTCTGTTTTGCTTAAATGAGTTTTACCATTTATCCCTCTAGCTAAGAATAATAATTGCTCAACTAAGTTTTTCATATTTTCTGATTCTGATTTTATTGCTGCTATAGATTCATCTAATACACTTTCATCCTTTTTACCCCAACGGTCTAGCATATTTGCATAACCTTGAATTACTGATATTGGAGTTCTAAGCTCATGAGATGCATCTGAAACAAACCTAGCTTGCTGCCTATAGGATTCTCTCATTCTATCTAATAATTGATTTATTGCTTCTTCTAAACCATGAAGTTCACTATCTTCAATAGTTATCCTTTCATCTGAAATAGTTGGACTTATCTTAGATATAGCATCTTCAATACTTTGGAATTTTTCTTCATCAAAGGTCATATTACTAATTCTATTAGTAGCTTCTACTATTTCATTAAGTGGCTTTAAGGACTTTCTAATTTTAGCTGTACCAAATATTATATCTTCAAATAAGAATATCCCTTGCATAATTCCTAAAACTATAAGGATTTTTTTAACTAAAAGTAAAATATCACTTGCTTCCTTAACCATTGTTTTTCCATTATCCCAAATTACAGTATATGCTGATGTTTCTATTGGGAAAAGCTCAAAAGACCTTTTAGCCGTTTTAACTACTTCACCATAAAAGCTTTTTTCAGCATCCATACACCAAAATAACATTAAAATAATAATTATTACCATATCAATGGCGAGAAACTTAAAAAATGAATCTCTAACTGAAATAGAATTTATCTTTATTGCAATAGATGTAACATTTTTGTTTTTCTTCTTTTTCTTACTCATCCTTTATTACGTATCCTACTCCACGAACTGTAGTTATAATCTTAGTGTTAAATCTATCATCAATTTTAGTTCTTAAATATCTAATATAAACATCTATTACATTTGTTTCTCCAACATAATCATAACCACATACCTTTTCTATAAGCACATCTCTAGTTAAAACTATATTTTTATTTTCAATTAATATTTGAAGTAAATTAAATTCTCTATTAGTTAATTCTATTTCTGTTTCATCATAAGTTACCTTGTGTCTTGTTTTATCTAAGGCTAATAAACCACAACTTATTTTTTCTTCTTTTTTTATAGTAACTACTCTCTTTTTAAGAGCTGTTCTTATTCTTGCAAGTAATTCTTCTATTGCAAAGGGCTTAGTTATATAATCATCTGCACCAGCATCTAATCCTGATACCTTATCCATAACTGCATCTCTTGCAGTTAACATTATAACTGGAACATCAGAAGTTCTCCTTAGTCTTCTTAATACTTCAAGACCATTAATTTCTGGAAGCATAACATCTAAAAGAACTAAATCAGCTTCCCCCTTTTCTGCAATCTCTAATCCTACTCTACCATTATTTGCTTTTATTACTTTGTATCCTTCATGAATTAGCTCTAGTTCTATAAATCTAGCAATTTTTTCTTCATCCTCAACTATTAAAACCTTAAACATTATTTAACCCCCTTTTTTATCTTTTCTCTTATTTCTCTAGCATGCTTTGACATTTCCTTTGAAATATTATTTACCTTATCTATATTATCTACATTAATTTTATTACTAGAAACTACAAATTCTATATCAAAAAATAATCCTACTATTACTGAAGGTATTATTATCCAAAAGGCAAAAAATAAAAGCAATGCAACTACTGTAAGAGGAATCTTTAAAAATATCTTTTCTTTTCTCTTTATATAAATAAAAATATTATTTCCTGTATCTATAACCTTACATACAGCTTCAAAAATCCCCTCAAAATCATTTTTCTTTTTATAATTATAATCTTTTTCTTCTTTTTTCATATTAAGTATTTCTCTATTATTATTAGAACCTTCTTTATGTTCATTAGTATAAAACACACTAATTGAAGGCTTTTTTACTATTCCACTAGCTTCTAAACTTAACATAGCATCTAGTATATCCCAATTACTTTTTTCCAAAGCATCTTTAGCTTCTTCATAACTTACATTAGCCTTATCCCTTAATTTTTCTACAGCCTTAAGCTTTTCCATAATAACCCTCCTTTCCTACTATTTAAATTATAACATCTTACATAATATTTCTACACAAAAATAAAGAGACCTTGAATATATAATCAAAATCTCTTTTACTCTTTAACTTTTCACTGTTAACTAGTTCTTATATCCTTCTTGGAAATCCTTTTTAATGTGATCTGCTGATTTAGATACTTCTTCAAAAATAGTGTTTACTCCCTCACAATTAAAATTCTTTCCTGTCATTGAATATTTATATCCACAGAATAATCCTATTACTAATAATATAATTGTTGGTACTGATAAGAAGATTAATAATAATACTGAAATTGTTAAAGATATTCTAATTGGTTTTTCATTTGCCTTTCTTATTTCAAAGAAAGTATCATTTCCTTTTCTTAAAATCTTTCCTGCAAACTTAAACATTCTTCCTATAACTTCACCAATTCCACCAAAGCTATCTTCATGCTTTTTGTCTTCCTTCTTTTCTTCCTTAGCTTTTTCCTTTACTTCTACTATAGTAGTAACTTCTGAATTTTCCATTTTACCTTTTCTTTCTAAATAAACTATTGAATCTAATAAATCCCAATTACTTTGTTCTAAAGCTTCTGTAGCCTCTTCACGGCTTATGTTAGCCTTCCCCATTAATATTTCAACCATTTCATTTCTTTCCATTTATATTACCTCCATAAATTTCATTTCGTTCTTTACTATAGTTATATAATACGTCCGGAAAATTAATCTAAAATATAAGAAAGATTAAAATTAGATTAAAATATTAATTAATTAGATTATTTTCTATTAAAAAATCTCTTGCTACTGTAGCAGGGTCCATTTGAAGCTCATCTACTTTATAATTAAGCTCCATCATTACTTCACTTGTTAAAACTTCTCCTAATTCCTTTATAAGAGGTTTAATTTCAGGATATTCTTCTAATACTTCTTCCTTAACTACTGGAATAGCATAATATGGTGGAAAAAGATTTTTATCATCTTCAAGTATTTTTAAATCGTACTTTTTCATTAATCCATCTGTAGCAAAGCCATCTATTACATCAATATCGCCATTAACTAATGCTACATATCGAGGTGCTCCATCTACAGCCTTTTCTTCTTTTAAATTAAAATTATATAGCTTTTTTAAACCTGGAAGTCCGTCTTCTCTATTTAAAAATTCAAATGTATTTCCTGATGTTAAGTTTTTTGAAACTAATGCAAAATCACTTATTGTCTCTAAGTTATATTTTTCTGCTGTTTCTTTAGTAACTGCTAATACATATGTATTATTAAATGCCATTGGATCTAATACATCTATATTATATTTTTCCTTAAATTCTTTTTTAACAACATCATATACCTTTTCCATATCACTTATAGGTGAATACTTAAGCATATCAGTATAAGCAGTTCCCATATATTCTACATACATATCTATATCACCTGCATTCATAGCTGAGAAAACTACTTGAGTTCCTCCTAAGTCTATTTTTCTATTTACAGATATATCTGTTTTATTTTCTATAAGTTCAGAAACTAAATGTACAGAAATTGATTGTTCTGTAAAATCCTTTCCTCCAATATTTATTACTTTATCACTTTTTATAATTCCACTTAATGATGAAAATATTATTGATATTCCTATTAGAAGTGTTCCTATTATTAATATTATTTTTTGTGTTTTTCTAGTGCTTTTCGATGTGCCTTGCATATTTGCAGGAGTTACTATTTTTTCTACTGTTGCTACTATAAAGTCTACTAATAAGGCTAAAATACAAGCTGGTATTGCACCTGCTAATATTTGATTATTATTTACTGTTCTTATTCCTGAAAAAACTAAGAACCCAAGTCCATCAGCTCCAATAAATGCTGCCATAGTCATAAGTCCAACAGCTGTAACTGCTGAAATTCTAACACCTGCCATTATTACCGGTAATGCTAACGGAATTTGTATTTTTGTTAATATTTGAAATCTAGTTAACCCTATTCCCTTTGCTGCTTCAAGTGTTGTAGGATTTATATTATCTATACCTGTAAAGGTATTTTTTATTATTGGTAATAATGAATATAAAATTACTGTTATTATTGCTGGTGTTGTACCTATTCCTAAAAATGGAACTAAAAATCCTAATAAAGCCATACTTGGTATTGCTTGTACAACATTTGCTACACTTAAAATTGGCTTATTTAATTTCTTTTTATAGCTAATTAATATCCCTAAAGGAATTCCTATTAATATTGCAAATCCAACTGAAATTGCCGTTAACTTAATATGATCTAATAATAAACTTAATATTTGCTGATTATTATCTATTATATATTGAACTAAACTCATCTTCATCCTCCTCTATTTCAATGTATTGCTGACTTAATACAGTTACTAAGCTACTTTTAGTAACTAATCCACGAATTATATTTTTATCATCAATTACTGGTATTGTAGATATTTTAAATTCATTAACAACCTTTAATGCATCTAGTATATTTTCTTCTACGTTAAGAGTTTTTACATCTGCTGATACTAAACCACCAACTAACTGTGATTTATCTTCAATCTTTCTTAAATACTTTGCCTTAACAATTCCAATAAACTCTTTAGTATTTCTATTAATAACAATTAAACTATCTACCTTGTTACTTCTCATTTTTTCAATGCACTTTAGAACTGATAGTTCTGAACTACATGTTATAGGATTTTCAATCATTATATCTGATACTTTGATAAACTCTGGAGATGACCAAATACGATTTTTTCCTATAAAGGTTGAAACAAAATCATTTATAGGATTTTTTAAAATATTTTCTGGAGTGTCATATTGAATAATTTCTCCACCCTTCATTATGCAAATCATATCTGCTATTCTAATTGCTTCATCCATATCATGAGTTACAAATACTATTGTTTTTTTAAATTTTGATTGAAGTGATACAAGTTCATCTTGTAAATCCACTCTTGTTATAGGATCTAATGCTGAAAAAGGCTCGTCCATTAATATTATTTCTGGATCTATTGCAAAGGCTCTTGCAACTCCTACTCTTTGTTGCTGACCTCCACTTAATTCAGTTGGATATCTATCTAAATATTTATCGGGATCTAATCCAACCATATTCATTAATTTGACTGTATTTTCTGAAATTTCAGCGTAATTTTCATTTTCAAGCTTAGCTATTATTTCAATATTTTCTCTTATTGTCATATGTGGAAAAAGACCTGTCTGTTGAATTACATAACCTATATTTCTTCTTAATGATATTACATCACCTTCCGAAATATCTTTATCATTAATATAAATTTTACCGCTACTAGGATTTATTAATCTATTTATCATTTTTAATAACGTAGTTTTTCCACATCCACTTTCACCAATTATAGCTACTAAATTTCCTTTTTCAATTTTCATTGAAATATTTGAAAGAACCTTATTTCCTTTAAAGTTTTTTTTGATGTTTTCAAATCTAATCATTTTTTACCTCCCTCTTTAAAGTAGCAACTTTTTTCGTGTATAAAGTTGTTACTAAGTGTCAACTTTATATTAGCACTCAAGTTGTCTATTGTCAAATTAAAGAAAAAGAGCTAATCATTCCCGATTAGCTCTTTATATTTAAATTTAATATATTAAATTATATTTAAAAACTTTTTAACTCTATCTATACATTCTTCATTTCCAACAAAATATATAATGTCATCCTCTTTTAATATTGCATAAGGTCCCGGTGAAAGTATTATTTCTCCATTTCTCTTTATAGCTATTATAGTAGCTTGTGTATTATTCCAAAATGAAATCTCAGCTGCTGACTTATTAATATGTTCTACATCTTTAGTAATTGTAAGTTGAAATGGCATAAATGGATTAACTGATCTAAAAGCTTCTGTTTTTTCAATTAAATTAGAAATACAATTATTAAAATAATCAAGTTCTTGCTTTTGCCTATCAACACTTTTTAACATATTTAATCTTATATCATTTATAGTCTCAGTATCTTGATACTGCTTAATAAACTTAACTGCATTTTCATAAGACTTTATAATAACTCCGCTTCCTTTTGCAGATTCAACTATATTAAGATCATCTAAAATACAAATAGCCCTTCTTGCTGTTTCTGGTGAAACCTTATATGTACTTGCTATAGATGATCTAGCATAAATTTTTTCACCTATATTATACTTTCCATCAGCTATCTTAGAAGCTATATCAATAGCTATGCTTTGATACTTAGAAGCTGTTGTCTTTATTTTATTTTCCATTTGTCTATCTCCAATCATACCATTTAAAACATAATATATAATCCCTTATATATTATATATTATAACATTTACATTGTGAACAAATAGATACTTAAATAACTAGAAATCCAACTACTATATAAGTGATTTAGAATATAGAATAGCTTTTTGCATAAGATACTTAATTCGCTCTTAATAAATTTTTAATTGTATTTTCTAATTCTTCTATACTTTGAATGTTATTAAAAAGATTTTCTAGTAGCTCATTATCGCTTGGAAGTTTATATCTATGAGCAAGCCTATTTCTTAACCGCCTAGATATGATATAGAATGCTAAAAACTCTTCACTAGCATATCCACTTTTTTTAATTATTTCCATTCCTTCTATTGCAGATATATCAATTTTAAACTTATTTAATTCTTTAAGCATTATTGAAATATAATCTTCACACAATATATGAAAATCTAAAAAATAAGCTCTAATCCCATGCATTAAGAAATTCCTAGTTTTATCATTACTAGTTACATTAACTTCCTCAATGCATTCAAAACATTCAACCTTCCATTCATCATAATCCTTTAAAAGCTTTAATATTCTATTATGATTAACCAATTAAATCCCGCTCCCTTAACTTTAAAAAATCACTATTTTCTATAAAAAATTTTTCAACAAATTTATATAATTCTTCGTAAGCTCCATCATCAAAAAAAATAACACTTTCATTTAATACATCTCTTAAAAATAGTCTATCTGTATTTCTATTTAATCTAACTAAGTCTACTTCCTTGCCAATTTCTTTTTCTAATTCATATTCTAATTTTAACTCATCATCTAAAGTCATATTGGATATTATAAAAATATCATAATCAGATTCTTCATAAAAATCCCCTCTTGCTCTACTTCCAAATAGCCCCATAGAATTAATATTATATTTTTCTGATAGCTCGATACAAATTGATTTTATATCCATTTTACTCCTCCAGCACTTTATATAATTACCTTAATTATATACTATTTATAGACCTTATAACCATATTTATAGCATATATAAATGACTTTTATTATTTAATTAATTAGCTCCATAACATAGTTTTTAAATTCTACTTTAGCCTCAGAAATATTCATTTCTTTGTTCCATCCCATATATATACTTTTAAAGCCTATATCTTCTTTAATTTTAACTATAGAAATTTTATTAGTATTAATCATAGGTGTATTTAAAGTTATTGCAATTCCAGCTCCTGCTGCCACTAACCCGGCGAGCACACTCCCCTCATTTGGCTCAGCAAATATCTTTGGAGTATAATCTATAAATTCAGAATAAGATATTTTTTCCCTGCAAGATTTATCTTTATATACTATAAAATACTCATCTTTTAATTCCTTTAGAGAAACCTCTTCCCTACTTGATAAATGATGATTTTTTGGAACTATTAAAACATACTCTTCCTTTTTTACTAATATAGATTCTATTTGAGGATAGTTTTCACCTTCCTTTATATTGTCATAAAAACCAAAATCAATCCTTCCATGACTTAAATCTCTTAAAATTTCTTCTGTAGATTGATTATTTATATTAAATTTAACTTGTAGCTTATTATTGAAAAAGTTGCTTATTAAAAATGGAATAAAGGTTGATCCTATACAATAAGTTGATGCTATTGATATAACCTTATCATTACTATTTTTCATATCCCTAAGCTTTTCTTTGCCTCTTTCAATTTTACTTAAGGCGGAATGGGCATACTTTAAAAATACTTCTCCAAATTTAGTTATTTTTATATTTCGTCCTTCTCTTTCAAAAAGTGAAACCTCTAGCTCTTCTTCTAATTTTGAAATTGCTTTACTTAAAGCTGGCTGAGTTACAGATAATATATTTGATGCTGTTGTAAAATTTTTAGTTTCAGCTATTACTTTAAAATATTCTAATTGTTGTAAATTCATATTTTCCTCCTGTGTATCTTCTTTAATATTAAACATTAATATTAGATATTCTATCTCATATATTTAATCTATCTACTTAAATTAATTTTTCTCTAAAAGTTATGGATAGAGGTAATAAGCTCCCGTGACTATATTTCAAATTCCCAACCTTTAGATGGAGTAAAAAATCCAAATAAAACTAAGGATTTTCTTTATACTGAAATATTAACATTCTATAACTTTTAGTTATACATTTATAATTTATTTAAATTAGACATACACTATTTTATAGTGATATAATCACATTGTTCCATAAAAATATAATATTTATTTAATAACAAATTATAAATTTAATTTATAAAAAGGTCAAGTTAATTTACAGGAGGTATTTATTTTGACTACTATATTTAATAAACCAATAAAAGAATTAATTACAAGCAGATATTCTGTTAGAAATTACAATGATACATCTTTGCCTAAAGACATAATTGAAAAAATTGAAAATTATATAAATACAGTTACAAATCCTTTTAATAAAAAAATAAAAATTAAATTAATAAAAAAAGATGACTCCAATAAAGACTTAAAACTTGGAACTTATGGAGTAATTAAAGGTGCAAACTATTTTTTAGCAGCAGCCTGTGAAAATGATGATTTATCTTTAATATCATTAGGCTATACTTTAGAAAAAGTTATTTTATATTGTACTTCTTTAGGATTAGGTACAGTATGGCTAGGTGGAACTTTTAATAAGGGCGGTTTTGCAAAAGCTATAAATTTAGGTGAAAATGAAACACTTCCAATAGTTTCTCCTGTTGGATATGAAGGTGGAAAAAAATCTGTTATAGGATCTTTAATAGGCAGTAATAAAAATAAGCGTAAACCTTATTCAGAACTATTTTTTAATAATAATTTTGATACTCCCCTTGATTCTATTAATTCCGGTAAATACCTTGAACCTCTTGAAATGCTAAGACTAGCTCCATCAGCTGTTAACAAGCAACCTTGGAGAGTTTTAAAGGATAATAATAATATACATTTTTATCTTTCTAATAATAAAGGATTCACTAAAATCGATATTGGAATAGCTCTTTGTCATTTTCATTTAACAGCTATTGAAAATAATATAAATGGTGAATTTAAAGAAATTGATTCTATTAAAAATAATGAAAATAACAAATTTTCTTATGTTATTTCTTGGATAAATTAAGGAGTGATTTAATGTTTAATGTTGATAAAAATTTATGTATAGGTTGTTCTCAATGTATTAAAGATTGCCCAACTCGTACTATTTCATTAAAAGATGGAAAAGCAGATATTAATAATGACAATTGTTTAAAGTGTGGTCACTGTGTTGCAATATGTCCAGTAAAAGCAGTTTCGACAGATGATTATAATATGGAGGAAGTACTTCCTTATAATAAAGATAATTTTTCAGTAGATGCAGATAACCTATTAAACTTTATTAAATTTAGAAGAAGTGTTAGAAGATTTAAAGATAAGGAAATTGAAAAAGAAAAGATAGAAAAAATAATTGAAGCTGGAAGATATACTCAAACTTCAACTAATAGCCAAGATGTTTCTTATATAGTAGTTACTGAAAAACTAGATGAATTAAGAGACTTAGCTTTTGAAAGCTTAAAGAAAAAAGGAGAATATATCTTAGCAAATTTAACTCCAGAAACAGAATACTTAAAAAGATATGCTAACATGTGGTTATACAACTACAATGAATATAAAAAAGATCCTATAAAGGGAGATAGATTATTCTTTAATGCTCCACTAGCTATATTCGTTGTATCACCTACTCCAATAAATGGTGGCTTAGCTTCATCTAATATGGAACTTATGGTTGATGCCTTAGGTCTTGGAACATTCTTTAGTGGATTTTTATTAAGGGCAGCTGAAGGAAACAAGGAAATCTTAGATTTACTTGGAGTTAGTGATAGCAAATATTTAAGTTCTTGTTTAGTAATTGGTTATCCTGATGTTAAATATCAAAGAACTGCCCCTAGAAAAGATGCTAATATTACTTGGATATAAAATTAAAAACCATATTGGCTTTTAGCCAGTATGGTTTTCTTATATAATGTAATAATTTATTTTTTCTCCTTTGTAGCTAAGGCTTTTGTTTTTTAAGTAATAACATATCGCAACCTCTAAAACTTTTTTTGTATTGCTTTATAAGCTTAGACTTAAAATTAATTACTAATATTTTTTACATATTTTTACTTTTAATTTTATAATGCTTTCAATAATACCGAAAAAATAATATACTTATATTATTATAAAAAATATAGATGATAAAATTAAAGGAGGTTTATAAATGAGAAAGAAAGATATACTTGAGCTAAAGAGAAGATTAAAAAAGGATCATTGCACCTTTACTAAGATGTGTGGTTGCTATGTTAACGGAGAAAAGCATGTTATCTTAAAATTTAGAGAAACATTTTTAAACTTAGATGAAGATGAATATTTCAAGTACTTAGAAATAGCTAAAAAAGTTTTATCAGGTACTATTGGAAATAATATATTAGAGCTTAACTTCCCAGTTAATGAGGATTATATAAATGAAAAGCAAGTATCACTTATGCAGCTTAAAAATAGCCAATTAAAGGATGATACTCTTTTAGACGCTTTTTATGATTCCATTATAGATAATTATGATTACACAGGTAATCTTTTAATACTTATCTTCCATGATGCTTATGATGTTATTACTAAAACAAAGGATAATATTAAAGTAGATGAATCTGAAGAAGTTTATGAATATGTTTTATGTGCTGTATGTCCTGTTTCATTATCAGAACCTGGCCTTAGATATTTTGAAGAAGA
>NZ_JBOFYU010000038.1:0-7900 GCF_051654825.1 Clostridium sp. | reverse complement strand
AATAATAATGAATAAAAAACTAAGTAAACTAACTTTAAACATTGGTTTATTATTTATGAGTGTAGTTACAGTGTTACCTTTTATATGGATGATTTTTTCATCTTTTAAAAGTAACAGTGAAATAGCTTCAGCAGAATCTACTTTTTTTCCTAAGAATTTCACATTTGAAAACTATGCAGGAATACAAGCAAATTTTGACTTCTTAAGATTATTTGGAAATAGTTTATTTATAGCAATAGCTGTTACTGTACTAGTAGTATATACAAGCGTTGTATGCGGATATGTTTTAGCAAAGTACAGATTCAAAGGGCGCAATTTATTATTTAGTTTTATATTAGCAACTATGATGATACCTTGGTGTGTTACTATAATTCCAAGATATAGCTTAATGATAAAAATAGGATGGTTAGATAGTTATTTAGCACTTATTGTACCAGCAATGATAAGTGGATTTGGAATATTTATGCTCAAGCAATCTATTTCAGCAATACCAGATGAAATAATAGAAGCAGCTAGAATAGATGGTGCTTCAGAATTTCGTATCCTGCACAAAATAATATTCCCATTATCTACAAACTCAATTGCTAGTATAGCTATATTTCAGTTCTTATGGTCTTGGGAAGATTATTTATGGCCGTACTTAGTAATAAATAGCGAATCAAAACAATTGCTATCAGTTGGTTTACAAATGTTTAATGGGCAGTACGGGACAAACTATGGTGGATTATTTGCAGCTACAGCAATATCGATAATTCCAGTAGTTATAGTATATTTAATATTCCAAAAAAGATTTATAGAAGGTGTTGCAGCTTCGGCTGTCAAAGGATAGGCTAGTCAAATAAAAAAGTTAGGTATATAAATAATATAGGATTAACTTGAGAGGTATCAACCAAATCACATACAATTTACAAAATAATCAATTTATTATTTTGTGAATTGTATGTGATTCTTGTATGGAAAGTTACCTCAAGAATTGATATTATAGGACAAGATAATGAATTAATTGAATTACTACAATCCTATCGATAAATTCCAATTTGTAGAGTAGATTTGATGAACGATATTAATATATTGCGAATTAAAAATACAACTGTTTTAAATTATATTTATATCTTAAACAGTTGTATCTTTATGTAGAATAAATAATGCTGAACTTTTTATTCGACTTAGATTCTAGTAACTATATCATTAAAAACTTTATCTATGATTACTGCAATAATAATCCCAATAGAATAGCTGACCAAATCAAACCATAAAAAACCATGTCCAAGTACCAAACCTCCAAGAGTAGTATTACGTATAGTATTTATCCAATCCGACTGATACAATTGGCTTGTTTCTATTGCAAAAGAAAAGGCAATTGCTATGACAAAGCTTTTAAAAAGATCAAGCTTTGGAAATATAAATCTAAATCCAAAGTAAACCATCATAGCCCAAAGTCCATCTCCTATAAAAGGAGCGATATCCTTAGGGAATATAAACATAAATTTTCTTGATAACAATCCCATAAACATTACTATCACTGTAATCACAAAATACATAACTCTTTTTTTCATAATAATTTACTCCCTATAATCTTTAGTTATTAATAATATTCTATCAATATTAAGACTAATTAGACAACTTTAAATATTTATTATAAAAAAACGTGGTAAAAATTACACACTAGAAATTAGAAATATGATGTACACTACAAACATAATAGAGGGCCTTAATAGGCAGTTTAGAAAAGTTATAAAAACCGTAGACCTTAAAGTTTATTTCAAATAGAATATTTTGGTAAATATTACTTTATGAGTGTATATAATACCATTGTCAGTAGTTTTGCACATTTTGTAATGAAAAACTTATTGAGAGAGCTAAGAAAATAATATCTATATTTATGATATTATCAAATATTTTAAAGCAAGAGTCTAGAGAAAAATTAGATGAGGAGAATGGATATATATCAAAGGCTTTAGAATTAGTATGAAAAAAAGTTACTTATTTAAAATAATATGTTGAAAATAATTTCAAAGATAACTACAATTACATTAGGAAAACGTATTTATGAAGAGGTAATATATATATGGGGAGGATTTAATTATGGCATTACTTAAAAAAGGAATTGCTTTAACTATAGCACTTGCTATAGGGTTTTCAGTGGCATTATCGACTCCAATAGTTAAGGCAGAAAAGAAAGTACCAGAGAATAATAAAGTTGTAACATTAGGAGTTGAAAATATTGACAAACATATGGAGTTGTTTGAAGGAAAGAGAGTAGGATTAATAACAAATGCTACAGGTATAGACTCAAAGTTTAACTCAAGTGTTGATATTATGAATGAAAAAACTAACTTAACTACATTGTTTGCTCCAGAACATGGTATAAGAGGCGCAGCTCAAGATGGTGAAGCTATCCCAGGTGGTCAAATAGATCCTGTTACAGGATTGCCTATTTATTCTTTATACGGGTCTACGAAAAAGCCAACTCCTGAAATGTTAGAGAATTTGGATACTATAGTGTTTGATATTCAAGATGTAGGCGCTCGTTTTTATACATATGTTTCAACAATGGCGTATGCTATAGAAGCAGCAATTGAAAATGAAAAAGACTTTATTGTTTTAGATAGACCAAATCCTATAGGAGGAGATGTTGAAGGGTTTAAGTCTGATGCACCTTCGTTTATAGGATTATATCCAACAGTTCAAGAGCATGGTATGACAGCTGGAGAGTGGGCACTTTATATATTTGAAGAATTTATAAAACCTGAGTATGAGAAAAAGGGTGTAGAGATAAAAACTAAGGTTGATGTAGTAGAGTTAGAGGGATGGACTAGAGATATGTATTATGAAGAAACTAACTTACCTTGGGTTCAACCATCACCTAATATGCCAACAGTAGATACAGCTTTAGTATACACAGGTACTTGTATATTTGAGGGAACTAACTTATCTGAAGGTAGAGGTACTACGAAGCCATTTGAGTATATCGGAGCACCATATATAAAAGATCCATTTGCTTTAGCTCAAAAGATGAATAGTTATGGTTTAGAAGGAGTTACATTTAGACCAACTAGCTTCAAGCCATCTTTCAATAAATTTGCAAATCAAAACTGTAATGGTGTGCAACTTCATGTAACAGATAGAGAAGCATTTGATGCTGTAAAAGCGTCTTTAGCTCTTATGTTTACGATAGAGGATATGTATCCACAAGATTTTAAATACTTAGACGATGATAAGCCGGGTGTTGCATCTTCTATAGATTTACGTATAGGTATAATGGACTTTACTGATAGATTAGAAAAAGGTGAGTTTACAAGAGAAGATATTGTAAATTCTGTTGAAAAAGGTGGAGAAGAGTTTAAGAAAGAAACAGAAAAGTATTATTTATACAAAGACAAGAGTGATTCAAAAAATAATGGTTCAGACAAAGGTGAAGGAAATAAGAACGGACATAACAAATAGCTAATATTTAGTACCCATAGGGAGGAGATTGTAATGACAAATCAAGAGATTGCAAAGAATTTAGTTGATTTAGTTGGAGGGAAGTCTAATATAAAGTCTGTACAAAATTGTATGACTAGATGTAGGCTGGAGTTAAATGATCATTCAATAGTTAAAATGGCTGAGTTGAAAAAATCAGAAGCTGTTTTAGGTGTTGTTGAGTCAGATGGTCAGTTACAGGTTATATATGGTCCAGGAAAGGTAGATAAAATAACTAATGAAGTTAGTAAGATTGTTGGCAAGAAGGTACTGTTGGGAGAGGATGCTGTAAAGCAAACTAAAGCTCACTTAAACGAAAAAAATGATACGAAATTTAAAAATGCTTTAAAAAGAGTTGGAAATATATTTATACCATTAATACCGCTATTTGTGTCATGTGGACTTGTTTTAGCCGTAAATAATATAGCTGGAGTTTATTTTGGAGATGCTTATAAATTAACTACAGCTGCAAAGATAATAGGACTTATAGGAAATGGAGTATTCTCAGTATTATCTATATTAGTAGGGGTAAATGCTGCTAAGGAGTTTGGTTCTCAAATGCCTATGATGGGTGGGGTACTAGGTGGTATTCTTTCCTCAGCTGCACTTGCTGACATAGCTCTTTTTGGTTCGAATTTAACTCCTGGTAGAGGTGGAATTATATCAGTAATATTAGTTGCATTATTAGCTGTATTTGTAGAGAAGGCATGTAGAAACGTTGTACCAGATGTTCTAGATTTATTTATAACTCCATTAGTTACTCTTACAGTTTCTGTTTTAGCTGCATTATTTATTCTTCAGCCAGTAGGTGGTTTTATATCAGATTCAATAGGTTTAGTAGTTGCTAATACTATAGCCTCTGAAAATTCTATTGTTTCAGTTGTATCAGGAGCTATATCAGGGGCTTTATTCTTACCATTAGTTATGACAGGTATGCATCAAGCTTTAACTCCAATACATGCAGATTTAATAGCTAATGTTGGTTATACGGTGTTACTTCCTATCTTAGCTACAGCGGGTATGGCTCAAGTTGGAGCTACTATAGCTGTTTTAACCAAGACAAAGAATGAGAGATTAAAGAAAACTGCTAAGAATGGATTGGTTCCAGGGTTCTTAGGAATAGGGGAGCCGCTAATATATGGGGTAACATTACCTTTAGGAAAACCATTTTTAGGTGCATGTCTAGGTGCTGGTGTAGGTGGTGCTGTAATGGCTATATTTAAAGTGGGAGCTGTAGCACTAGGTGTGTCTGGGTTACCACTTGCTTTATTAATAGCTGATGGAAAGATATTAGTATTCTTAGTAGGTGTTGTTACATCTTATGTTGCAGGATATCTATTCACATCTATGATAGGATTTGAAGATCCTGTTGATGAAGAAGAGGTTGAAGCATCTATATAGAATAAGCAAATAAAAGGATGATATATATAGAAGTGTTTATATATCATCCTTTTTAAGTAAGTTTAGACAAATGATTCAAGAGGTGGTTTTAAATATGAGTTGTATATTAAGAATGAATAATATATATAATGAGTTAACTGAAGTGGATAAGAAAGTAGCTGATTACATAAATGAAAATAAAGAGCTGATAAGTAAGTTGTCTGTATCAGAACTAGCACAAAAGTCTAATGTAAGTTCTGCAAGTATAGTTAGATTTTCAAGAAAGTTAGGATATAGTGGATTTGGGGAGTTAAAGATTGAGATTGCAAAGGATGCGATTTCAAAGTCAAAAGATTATTCTTATGTAGAAAAAGATGGAGATATGAGTGTAAACAGTGTTGTCAGCAAGATAACTAATACAAATATAGAAAGTATCACTCAAACTACAAAGCTAAATGAATTATCTAAGATAGAAGATGCAATAAGGGAAATTATAAATTCAAAAACTGTATATGCTTTTGGAGTAGGTGGATCTGCATTGGTAGCTTTAGATCTACAGCAAAAGTTATTTAGAATAAATAAGCCTATTGTTACATCCTTAGATACTCATACACAGATGATGGTATCTTCAAATCTAAGCTCAAATGATGTAGCTATTGCAATATCTTATTCAGGTAAATCTAAAGAAGTCATTAAATCCATTGAAAATGCCAAGGCTAGGGGAGCTAAGTGTATAAGTATAACTAAGTATGGTGACAATGATTTAAATAGGATGTGTGATATAAATTTGTTTGTTCCTAATATAGAAAATAAGCTAAGAGAAGGTGCCATATCTTCGAGAATAGCTATGCTTACATTAATAGATATTATATATATATCTATTGTACAAAGTGATTTTAATGACGCTAAGTCAAGGTTTGAAGCCAGTAGAATGAGTGTAGATTATTTTAAATTATAAATAAATATTAAATTTGGGGGTATGGGGAATTATGAAATTTAAAAGATTATCAAAACTAGTATTAGCTATATGCATAGCAGGAAGTACTATATTTTCAAGTATTCCAGTGAATGCTTTAGCTAGTGAAAAGGTAGTAGTAGAACAAATAGATGCGATAATAGAGCAAAAGTTAGCGGATATGACACTAGAGCAAAAGATAGGACAAATGATACAAGTAGATTTTAGACAGTGGAATGGCCAGGATCACATTGTTTTAAGCGATGAAGTTGCAAATATAATTGATAAATATGATTTAGGTGGAGTAATATTATTTGCTGAGAATGTTAAAGAAACTGCTCAGACGACTAAGTTAGTTCATGACTTACAAGAAGTTGTAAAAAATGATAAAAGTAATGATGTACCTCTTCTTATAACTGTAGATCAAGAAGGTGGAATTGTTACACGTTTAGGCACAGGAACCAATTTACCTGGAAATATGGCCATAGGTGCAACTAGAAGTAGCCAGTACGCTTATAATGCTGGAAAGATAATTGGATCAGAGTTAAATTCATTAGGTATTAATGTTAATTTCGCTCCAGTTTTAGATGTTAACAATAATCCTGCTAATCCAGTTATAGGAGTTCGTTCTATATCTAGTGATCCTAGTTTAGTAGGTGAGCTAGGATCTTCGATAATAAGAGGTATACAAGATCAAGGAGTTAGTGCTACAGCTAAGCATTTCCCGGGTCATGGGGATACTGCTACAGACTCTCACTATGGTCTTCCAGTAGTGGATAAGTCATTAGAAGAACTAGAACAAACAGAGCTAGCTCCATTTAAAATAGCTATAAGTCAAGGTGTAGATATGATAATGACTGGGCATATAGGTATGCCTCAGATAGAAAGTGAAGTTGTAAATTCAAGTCAAGGAGAATTCCCATTACCTTCAACTTTATCTGATGATGTAATCACAGGTATATTAAGAAATCATTTAGGATACGACGGTGTAGTTATTACAGATGCATTAAATATGAAGGCTATATCAGATAATTTTTCAGAGTCACAAGCGGTTATTAAAACTATAAATGCAGGAGTTGATATAGCTTTAATGCCTACGATATTAAGAAGTGAAGCAGATGTATATAAGCTAGAAACTATAATAAATGATGTTATAAATGCTGTAAACAGTGGTGAAATAAGTATGAATAGAATAGATGATTCTGTTAAGAGAGTGTTAAAGTTAAAGTTAGAAAGAGGGGTATACTCTCCTAATGAGGATGTGAAGGAATTAACTTTAGAAGATAAAATAGCTAACGCACAAAGTATAGTTGGTAATGCAGAGCATAAAGCTATGGAAAAAGAAATTTCAGAAGCTGCAGTTACGTTAGTAAAAAATGAAAAACATACATTACCATTTAAGCCTAAGAAAGATGCTAATATTTTAGTGGTTGCTCCAGCAAAAGATCAAACTGATAGTATGATAAGAAGTATACGTAATTTAGAGAAAAAAGGAACTATAAAAGATGTAAATGTAGAATTTACAAACTATAATAGTAAGACTCCTCATATTGAAGAAAATGAAGTTTTGAGACAGCAAATAGAGAAAGCTGATTATGTAATAGTAGGATCTAATGTTAATAATAGTGCAAAGCTACAAGAAAATTCAGTGGATCATTATGTACCTGAAGAGATAATAAGATACTCTAATGAGTTAGAAAAAGATGCTGTTATGTTAAGTTTAAGAAATCCATACGATGTAGCTGCTATAACTGAAGCTAAAGCACAGGTAGTTATATATGGATTTAAAGGAGATCCAAATGGACCGGATTCAGAAGCTGGAAATCAAAAAGCTGCAGGACCTAATTTACCAGCAGGAATAGGAGCTATATTTGGAGATTTTAAACCACAAGGAAAGATACCTGTTGATATACCTGTTGTAGAAAATGGAGTGTTTAAAGATGAAACATATATGCCATTTGGATCTGGATTTAAAAATTGGAATAGATAAACGACAAATAAATAAAAAAGTCTAGCGTATGAGTAAAATGCTAGACTTTTTTATTTTCTAAGATTTTTATAAATGAAATACTTTGTGTATTTATTTTCTTGGTAATCAGG
>NZ_JBOFYU010000037.1:0-9015 GCF_051654825.1 Clostridium sp. | reverse complement strand
TTTCATATATAAATATTGACGTTTAGGAGTAATTCTATACTGTCTTTTAAATTTCCAGCAGTCCTTTTTAAATTGTAGCAAGTTTAGGTACTGGAAATTAACTTAAAACTGTCTACAAAAGATATTATACGAGGAGAATAGAAGTGAAAGAGGAAAAGATAGCTATTATTAATAATTTTTCTAAGGAAGAAGAAAGGGATGCTGTTAGAGTTTATGACAAGATGAAGCTTGCATACGACAAAGACATTGCTATTTTCACTAATTCCTTCTATACTCCTAATATTTGGGGATATTTTCTTGAAAGATTTAACACTAAGTCTTTTAAAGTTGATACCTCAGGTGTTTTTGATGAAAGTGAAAGAAGGGTAGTATCTTTTAATAATACATATAATTTCGAATATCCAATAGTTTTATTGGAAATTGAAAATAAATCTAGTTTTTATGATCTTAAACATAAAGATTATTTAGGAGCAATTCTAGCACTTGGAATAGAGAGAGAAAAAATTGGAGATATAAAGGTTTTTGATAATAAAGCTTATGTACCTGTAATTGATGAAATCTGGGAGTATGTCTATAGTAATTTAACTTCTGTAGCTAAGGCAACAATAAGTATAAAAAAGATAGATGATATTAGTTTAATTCCAAAAAGAACTTTTGAAGAGGAAATTGTTAATGTTGCTTCTTTAAGAGTAGATAATTTTATTGCTAAAATAGCTAAGATTTCAAGAACAAAAGCTTTAGAGCTTTTAGATGGTGGGAAAGTATTATTAGATTATACTAAAGTTAAAAATAAAAGCCAAGAAGTATCAAAAGATTCTAGACTAACTATAAGAGGAATAGGTAAGTTTATAATTGGAGATATTGTTGGTGAAAGTAAAAGTGGTAAACTAAAAGTTAAGATAAAAAAATATACATAATTTATAGAGGTGATTTTATGAAGCTTACTCCAATGGATATAAACAACAAAGAATTTAAAAAAGGCTTAAGAGGTTATAATCAAGAAGAAGTTGATGAATTTTTAGACGAAGTAGTTGAAAACTACGAGGAATTATATAAAGAAAATTCAAGATTAAAAGAAAATTTAGCTCGTTTAAATGATCAATTAGAGCATTATATTAAAATAGAAAATACTATTCAAAATACATTATTATTAGCACAAAATGCTGCTGAACAAGCAAGAGAAAGTTCTCAAAAAGAAGCCGATATGATACTGAAAGATGCAAATGAAACTGCTAAAAAAATAGTTGATAAAGCAAATGATAGTGTAATTCAAATTAATGATGAATATGAAAGAACTAGACAAGAGTTTATTAAATTTAGAGCGAAATTTAGAAACTTTATGAATACGCAAACTCAAACTTTTGATGAACTTGAAAAGGAGTTAACAAAAAACTATAGTGTTATGGAGCCAATTGAAGAATTGGAATTAATTGGTGAAAAGCCATTACAACTTGTAGAAGAAACTCAAGAAGTAGTAGAAGAAGTTTATACTGATGATATGGATGAAATTAAAAGCTTTTTTGCAAAAAAATAACAAAAAAAATCCGTTTTAACGGGTTTTTTTGTTTTTTATAAGATATATATGCTTATTGTATTGAGTAACTAGGTTTAATATATTATAATGTGTTAAGAATTATATATAGAAGTGGAGATTCATATTTATGGATGAACTTATTTTAAAAGTTGAAGAAAAAGACAAAGGAACAAGAATAGATAAATATCTATCTGAAGTTATTGAAGGAAAATCTAGATCATTTATTCAAGGAATATTAGAAAAAAATGATGTTTTAGTGAATGAAAAAGTTGTAAAAAGTAATTATAAGGTGAGAATAGGCGATGAAATAAAAGTAAATATTCCAGAACCTATTGAATTAGATGTAGTAGCAGAAAATATACCTTTAAACATAATTTATGAAGATGCTGACGTAGCAATAATAAATAAAAACCAAGGTATGGTTGTACATCCGGCTCCAGGTAATTATACTGGAACTCTTGTAAATGGTTTATTATATCATTGTAAGGATTTATCAAGTATAAATGGTGTAATTAGACCAGGTATAGTACATAGAATAGACAAGGATACATCAGGTGTAATAGTAATTGCTAAAAATGATGAAGCTCATAACAATTTAGCAGCCCAATTTAAGGAGCATAGCATAAAAAGAGAGTATTATGCTTTAGTTGAAGGCAGGTTTGTAAAAACTGAAGGTACTATTGATAAGCCTTTAGGTAGACATAAAAGAGATAGACTAAAGATAGCTATTACTGAAGATGGTAGAAGAGCAGTTACTCATTATGAAGTCTTAGAGCAATATAATAATGGTACATCACTTGTTAAATGCATATTAGAAACAGGAAGAACTCATCAAATAAGAGTTCATATGGCTTCTATTGGGCATCCGTTAGTAGGAGACCCTTTATATGGATTAAAAAAGCAAAGATACAAGTTAGAAGGTCAAGTATTACATGCAAAGACATTAGGGTTTATTCATCCTAAAAATAATGAATATATTGAGTTTGATTCTGAATTACCAGAGTATTTCTCAAATATTTTAAAGACATTAAGAAAATAAGGGGGCTATTTAAGTGAAGTTAAAAGCTAATTTATTAGATGAAAAAGCTGTAAAAAGAAGTTTAATTAGAATTTCACATGAAATTATTGAAAAAAATAAAGGTGTTGAAGAGTTAGTTTTAGTTGGTATTAAAAGAAGGGGCTATCCATTAGCTAAAAGAATAGCTGAAAACATATATAACATTGAAGGTGTAGAAGTGCCTGTTGGTTATGTTGACATAAGTTTATATAGAGATGATATAAAAGAGATAAATGACTCACCTGAAGTTAATCATATTGATTTAGGTGTAGCTGTTAAAGGGAAAAAGGTTATTATAGTAGATGATGTTTTATATACTTGTAGAACAGTTAGAGCTGCTATAGATGCTGTAATTGACGCTGGCAGACCACAACAAATTCAATTAGCGGTTTTAATAGACAGAGGACATAAGGAACTACCTATAAGAGCTGATTATGTAGGAAAAAATATTCCAACATCAAAATCAGAAATTATAGCAGTTGAAATATTAGAAATGGATGGAGTAGACTCTGTAAAGATTTTTGAGAGCTAAATCATTTACGAAGGAGAATAAAAATGGAATATAATTTAATTGCTACAACTACCTTTGGATTAGAAGGTATAACAGCAAAAGAACTAAAGGCATTAGGTTACGAAGATTTAAAAACTGAAAATGGAAAAGTATATTTTACTGGAGATGAAATGGATATAGCGATAGCAAATATTCATTTAAGAACTGCAGATAGAATTTTAATTAATATGGGTGAATTTGAAGCTAGAAGCTTTGAAGAGTTATTCCAAGGAACAAAAAACATAAAGTGGAGTGAATTAATACCGAAAGATGGTATTATGCATGTTAATGGTAAATCTGTTAAATCTACTTTATATTCTGTTCCTGACTGCCAATCAATAGTTAAAAAAGCTATCGTTAAAAGTATGAGTGAAGCATATGGTATAGAAACTTTTGAGGAATCAGGGCCATTATATAAAATTGAAGTAGCTATATTAAAGGATAAGGTTACATTAACTATAGATACTTCAGGACCTGGACTTCATAAAAGAGGATATAGAGAAGAAGCTGGTATGGCACCACTTAAGGAAACTTTAGCAGCAGCTATGGTTCTTATATCAAGATGGAAAGAAAGTTATGAATTAGTTGATCCGTTTTGTGGTTCTGGAACTATATTAATAGAGGCAGCAATGATTATGCAAAATATTGCGCCAGGAATGTGTAGAAAATTTACTTGTGAAACATGGCCTACTATGGATGAAGAAATTTTTGAGCAAGTAAGAGAAGGTGCAGAAAGAGCAATAAAGCATAAAGATATTAAGCTTATTGGATATGACATTGATGGAAGAATATTAAAAGTTGCAAGAAGCAATGCTCAGAAAGCTGGAGTATCTAAATACATAGAATTCCAAAGACGAGATTTTAATGAATTCTCAAGTAGCAATAAATATGCTTTTGTTATTACTAATCCACCTTATGGTGAAAGATTAGGAGAAAAAGAAGAAGTATTTAATTTATATAAAACCTTTGGACTATTTAAAAGAAGATTCTCAGCATGGGAATATAATATATTAACATCATTTGAAAACTTTGAAGGGCCGTTTGGAAGAAAAGCGTCTAAAAATAGAAAGCTTTATAATGGTAAGCTTAAATGTTATTACTATCAATACTTTGATAATAACTTAATAAAAAATGATGGTGATATGTTAATAAATCATATATAAAAAAGAGCACTTTTTAGTGCTCTTTTTATTTTGAAATCTGTTCATTTTCTATTTTAAAAGATTTAAATTCTTGTGGTTCAGCATACATACTATAATTAGTATGATAAATTACCATACCAGGCTTTGCACCAGAAGGTTTTTTTAGATTTTTAACTTTCGTATAATCTACAGGTACCTTTGTAGAATTTTTTGCTTTACTATAAAAAGCAGCTATAGTAGCAGCTTCTTCAAATGTTGTATCTTTTATAGAATCTGTACATACAATTACATGAGAACCAGGAATGTTTTTAGTATGGAACCACATATAATTCTTATTAGCAAATTTTAAACTTAAATATTCGTTTTGGATATTATTTTTTCCGACATAAATATCTATTCCTTCAGAAGAAACAAAATGTAGTGGTTTAGATGTTTTTTCTTTTTTATTAGATTTATTTATTTTTCTAAATCTTAAATATCCTGTTTCAATTAATTCCTTTTTTATATCTTCAATTTCTAAGTAACTATCACAATTTAAAATATTAACAAGAACAGAGTTTAAATAAGTAAGTTCTTCTTCATTTTTTTCTAATTGTTCTAATGCCGATTCTTCAGATTTTTTTAGTTTATTATACTTTTTATAGAAAAATTGAATATTTTCAGATGGAGTTTTATTTTCATCTAATTTTATAGTTAAGTACTCCTCATTTTCAGAGTAAAAATTAAGTAAATGAGCTTCTTTATCACCTTTGTTAATTGTATATATATAAGAAGTTAAAAGATCGCCCTTAATTCTAAAGCTTTCTTTTTCATTACATTCTAATAATATGTTATTTAGCTTTTGCTCTTTTTTTAAACATCTTTCTATATTAGTATTAATAAACCTTTGAAGATCAATTGAACGATTATTTAATCTTTCTTGCTTGTCTTTAGTAGAGAAGAATTCATCTAATAAATTATGAGGATTTTGGAATGAAATATCTTCATAAGATGATGAGTAGTTGCTTAAAGGTAAACAGTAAAAATCCTTCACTAATCCATTTTCAGAGAAAATTTTATGTGATATATTTTCAGGCAAAGTTAAAACAAATTTTAACATTAACTCATAAATATCTTGAGTGCTAAGGTTTTTGTCTTTTGTAGCATTGTATAAATGTGTTGAAAGGGGCTTGCTTATTCCTGTAAATATATTAGAATAAAAGTTCTCATTTAAAGAAAGGTCATTTTCTTCTATATAATTTTTAAAGTCATTAAATGAAAAATCAAATGGATTAAGTTTTTTAGATTTTGGAGGATAAACAAAAGTTGTTCCAGGATATACAACTCTATAGCTATTTATATCTGGTGTAATATGCTTTATAGATTCAACTACCTTATTATCACGCTTTCTTACAAGGGTAATATTACTATGTCTACCCATGATTTCAATTATAAGAGTGTATTTACTGTCAAATCCAAGTTCATCAGTAGATTCAACCTCTATTTCTAAAATTCTATCTCCATCAATTTGATTAACAGAAGTTATTCTTCCACCAATTAAGTACTTTCTTAAAACCATTGTAAATAATGGTGCTTGAATAGGATTTACTTTTGTAGCTTCAGTTAAATGTATTCTAGGGAATTTAGAAGAGGCAGAAATTAGTAGTTTCAGGTTTTTTCTGTCCTTTCTTACTGTAATTATTATTTCATCTTTTTCTGGTTGATTAATTTTATCTATTTTAGCTCCTAATATAGAAGATTTAAAATCTAAAAGAAGGCTGTATAAATAAATTCCGTCTAATGCCATATAAATTCATCCTTTCATTAGTATAATTAAAAATAGTATAACATTTAAATCAATATTAAATCAAAGAATTTATAATAAAAATTAAATTATTATTAATAGATGAAAATGTAATCATATTGTAACGATTTTAATATATAATATATTTAAATAACAAAATTAAGCATTATATTTTTAAATAATATATGCTATTGTAGTGAATAATAAACAGGGGTATAATGATGAATGTAAGTAGAATTTAAAAGAAATTTATTTATAGAAAGATGTATATAGTCATAGTGGATTGGACGAGGTATTATAATGAAGAAAAGTAGAATATATGTTTTATTTATTGCTGCAGTATCATTTTCCTGTTTAACATTAACAGGTTGTGGAAAGGAAAATAATACAGTAATAGAAGAGAAAATAGAAATTAGTAGTGGTTCAGTTTTAATAGAGGAAAATGGGGAATATAAAAATTACAATTTAGAAGATGAAAAGTATAGTAAATTAGATACAGATAAGACTATCATCGAATATGACAAAGATAGTGGGAAATACATATATAATAGCAATGGAGAAAAATACCTTTATAATAATAAAGAAAGTATAAAAATAAATGAAAAAAATCCAATTAAACTTCAAATTTCTCCAAATGGTAAATTTATAACATATTTCAAAAACGAAGGTTATTTGCAATTAGTTATAATAGATGCAGAAACTGGTGAGGAGCTAGAATTTGATAGCATGGTAGCAATTTCTGGTGACTTAATAGACTGGATTGGGGAAGAACAGCTAGTTTACTATGGCATTGATGATGATAAAAATAATGGGTTATTTACTTATAATATAAAAACAAATAAAGAAGAACTTTTATATAAATTAGATGTTGGATATATTGAGTTTTTAGAAACATCTAGACATGGAACAGTATTTGTTCAAGAGACTGTTAATAGCGAGAAGATATTAAAGTTAATAGATTCAAATAAGGATGTAACAGAATTGACTAATGAGATAGTAGAAGTTAGTGATATTGAAATAACTGATAAGGGAGTTTATTTACTTGGTAAACTTAAGGATGATAATTATTCAGTTTATAAAATAGATAATGGAATTAAAAGATTAATATTTGATTTTCCAAGTATAATTCATTTAGATAAGGGGTTATCCTCTGATGATGAAGGAAATATATTATTTATAGGAAGTATAGATAGCTTTAATAATGAAAATATTTATAAATATGCTGATGAGTCAATAACTGCTATTACCGATACTGATTTTAAATATAATTTTGTTAAAATAAAGTAAAAAGACTAGTGATTAAAAAATCACTAGTCTTTTTATATATATTTTTAAATTCTAAGTATAAATATGAAATAAAAGGAAAATATCTTAATAGGAGGAGGTATTATGGTTAAAGTACAAAGTATTTTAGAAAGCATAGACCTTAAAGTTGGACGGAAAATAAATAAAAAAATAT
Organism: Clostridium sp.; assembly: GCF_051654825.1. Lineage (GTDB taxonomy): Bacteria > Bacillota > Clostridia > Clostridiales > Clostridiaceae > Clostridium. The sequence goes on along the minus strand of NZ_JBOFYU010000037.1, from coordinate 1,490 downwards.
TAGAAAAAAATTCTTTTCTTCCCATTAAAGAAGATAATGATTTTGTTTATGTACTTGCAACGGAATTTACAGAAGAAATAAATAGTGAATTAAATTTTACATTTAGAAAAGCGTGTAAAACTGAGGTTTGCAGTAATGAGATAATACTGGAGATTATAGAAAAAATTTTTAGTGGATTAGAAGAAGATTTAGAATCAATGATATTAAAAAAAGCTATAAGTTTAAGAGCATCAGATATACATATTGAACCTAGGGAAACTGATGTGCTTATAAGAATAAGGGTAGATGGTATTTTAGAAATTGATAGAAAGATATTTTATCATGAATATGCTCCTCTTATATCTAAAATTAAATTATTAGCTGGAATGGATATTACTGAAAAGAGAAAGCCTCAAGATGGTAAGTATTCTACAAAAATATATAAAGTAAAGTATGATTTAAGGATTTCTACTATACCTACTGTTTATGGAGAAAAAATGGTTATAAGGATATTATATGGAATGGTATTAAATTATTCTATCGATAATCTGAACCTTTCAAAAAATCAAATCAAAAAACTTAGAAGAATAATATCACTTAAAAACGGATTAGTAATTGTAAATGGACCTACTGGAAGTGGGAAATCAACAACATTATATGCAATTTTACAGGAAATCAACAATCTAGAAATAAATATAACTACGTTAGAAGATCCTATTGAAGTAGTTATACCTGGAACAAATCAAATGAGCTTAAATGCAAAGTTGAATATTGATTTTGCAACAGGCTTAAGAAATATACTAAGGCAAGATCCTGATGTAATAATGGTGGGAGAGGTAAGAGATGAGGAAACAGCAGAAATTGCTGTAAGCGCTTCCTTAACTGGTCATAAAGTATATACTACCATTCATAGCAAAACTCCAAGAGATGTGTTCTTACGTTTAGAAGATATGAATATTAAGGAGTATTTGATTAGAGACTCTATTGTAGGAATTATATCTCAACGGTTAATAAGAATTTTGTGTGATGATTGTAAAGTAGTTCAAGGGAAGAGGATTATAGAGGATAAAGAAATTATACTATATAAAGGTGAAGGATGTAGTCTTTGTAATCATTCAGGTTATAAGGGGAGAAAGATGATTTCTGAAATTAAAGGAGGGTTTACGGAAATAAATTCAAATATTTTCCAGGAAATAAATGGGAATAAAAATGAGGAAATGATAGATGGAGTTAAGGAATTGTTCTTTAAGGGAGAAATAACTTTAAAGGATTATAATAGTTTTGTTTATGGAGAAGGGTTAAATGAAGCAGTACTCTATTAAATTTAATAAAAAACCTGACTATAAAAGCATGTCTATAATTGCAGGAAATATATCTAAATTATACAATCAAGGAATTCACTTCTTAGGGATAATGGAATTACTAAAAGAACTTCCGTTATCAAAGTCATATAAAGAAAGCATTACCAATATGGAAAGTTTAATAAGTATAGGAAAAAGTTTAGAAGAGGC
>NZ_JBOFYU010000036.1:0-4496 GCF_051654825.1 Clostridium sp. | reverse complement strand
ATATCTTATATATTTTAATAAGGAGTATTGGAAATGACAAAAATAATTAATAATGAAGCACCTCCTAAGATTTTAATGAAAAACAATGTTCTAGTTCAAGCCAAATATAATTTATCATTAGTTGAAAATAGGGTGTTTTTATTACTTTTATATAAATTACAAAAAACTCCAAATGGGGTTTTATCGTGTGAAATAACGCATGATGAATTTAAGGAGATTATAAAGAAGACTAAAGATAGAAGTATTGGAAGTATTGAAGATATATTAAGTGGATTGAGAAGAAAGCCCATATATTTTATTAAGGAAAAAAATAACGGAGATGTATCATGGGGGGAATATGGATTTATAAATGGTTTTGAGTATGATGTAAAATCTAAGATTTTCCATATTGAATCATCAGAAAAGATTTATAGTTTAATACAAAATTATTTGGAAAGTGGATACACACCTAATAATTTAGCTGTATTATTTGGACTTGGAAATTATTATGCTCAAAGACTATATGATCTACTTCGTTTATGGTCTGGTACAAAGAGTGTTATTACATACTCAGTAGATGAGCTAAAGATGTATCTTAGTTTAGAGGGCAAATATGGAGATTACAATACTTTTAAACGTAGGGTTATATTACCTGCAATAAAAGCATTAGTTGATATTGGATGTTTTGAGATAGATTTTAAGGAGAATAAAGTAGGTAGAAAAGTTGATTCTATAGACTTTATAGTAAAAGATCTGGATAAGCGAAAATATTTTACTAAGGAAGATGTTGTAACAAAGATACCAGGTGAAGTAATTGAAGAAGTTGCAGTTACTGCGGAGGGGGTTATTGATAATAAAGAAGAGACAATCTTTAAACCTAAGTTTAGTGCAGCTAACGAAATTATAAATGAGTCAAAAGAATGTGACTTTGAGCCTTTTGTTCCTGATGAAACCTTGTTTACTAAAGGCACTTTAAGAAGTTTTAAGATTGATTTTAAAGGCATTGATTTTAAGAATAAATACATGGAAAAAGCTTTTAATGATTCGGTTATGGTAGTTCTTGATAGGGATGATGTAGAGACTATTAAAGCTACGTCATACAAGTTCTTCAAGGGTACTTTGGATAATAAGATTGTGGAGTACAAAATTGAGGAAAAAGAAGATATAGAGCATCAAAAAAACATTGAAATGTTTTGGTAGAAGTCACGATAAAGTGAATTAAATTCAAAGATAAGGAGACAATATCGGTGATAGTTAAAGACGATATTATAAAATTATTTGAAGATAGTAATAAAATTCAAATAAAGCACATGACAAGAGAGACAACTTTTGCAGCAGAATTAAAAGTTAATGGAATATATGTTGATAAGATAAAAGAAGTTATTGAATGGGATTTATTCGATAAAGTTATATTATTCTTAGAGTCTCAACCAGGTAACAAAGCATTAAAAGGGAATGCTCAATGCAATAATGCCGACCATACCACAGTTGAAGGGTATATCAATTCTGAAATATATCAAGATACAAAAAGAAGAATCACATATTATGGTGCTATTTTACAAGCTGTAGAGCAAGTATCTGGCTTAGATACTTATTTAAAGTTGTGATAAAATATAGATAAAAGAGAGGAGTGATAAATATGAGTTACGGATTATTAAGCCCTAGGGTCGATTTTGTATTTAAAAAAATATTTGGAAATGAACAGCATCCAAATATTTTAATATCATTCTTAAATGCAGTATTAAATCAAAAGGACGTTATAACATCAGTTAAGATATTAAATACAGATATAGACAAAGAGCATATAGATGATAAATATTCTAGATTAGATATAAAAGCAACTACAAATAACAAAGAACATATAAATATAGAGATACAAGTTAAAAATGAATACAACATGGTAAAGAGATCTATGTATTATTGGAGCAAGATGTATGAGGGGCAAATTATAGAGGGTGATGATTATGACAAGCTTGCAAGAACTGTTTGTATAAATATATTAGATTTTAAATGTTTAAAAAATGATAGATTCCATAACTGCTATAGATTAAAAGAAGTTGAAACAAATGAAGAATTAACCGATATACAGGAGCTGCATTTTATAGAGCTTCCTAAGTATAAAGGAGTATCAGAGGATGAGGATATTTCTAATATGTTAGAGATATGGACTACATTTATAAAGAACCCAGGGAGCAAAGTAATTGAAAGACTAGAAATGTCTAAAGAAGAAATAAAAGATGCTAAGTATGAATTACTTAGAATAAGTGCTAGTTCAAAAGAGAGAGAATTATATGAGCGAAGAAAAGAATCTCTTTTAAATAAAGTTAGTGCTTTAAAAAATGCTGAGGAAAAAGGCGAGAGAAATAAGACCGTTGAAATAGCAAGAAACTTACTGGATATATTAGATAATGAAACTATATCATTAAAAACAGGGTTGAGTGTAGATGAAGTACAAGTGTTAAGGAATGAAATATAATAGATTTTACACAAATTGTACTTAAAACACATTTTATACACAAAAAGTGTGAAAAAAATGTGTATACAAACACATTGTGTTTGTATATAATAAAAATATAGTGTGTTGACAGTAGTCAACAGATTATATTTTAATCTATGATGTGCTTGCTTTGTCAGAGAAGTGAAGTGCGGAGATTTTATCAACGGTTTCTGTATTCAGCCGTTTCTGACTAGAAGTTTTTAACTTCGAACAAAAAATACATCCTAATGAAATATGAAAGCATCTAACTTTTGTTAGATGCTTTTTTTGGTTTCTTAGCTTTATTCTTTTCTATTTCTTCAATTGAAACTATATCAAATACATCTTGATTCTTGATGTATTTATTATCATCTCTTACAAAAAAGCTTTCTGGATAGTGAGTTTTATCTTGAGCTAAGCTTAGATGCATATACTTTCCATTTTCATCTTTAAAAAACATATAGTCACATTTTAAATTAGTTTTTAAACTTACATTTGAAGCATCAAAATCTAAAATAACTTTCTCCAATAATAATTTATCTATATTATGAAAATAGCTAACTCTATCATCTATTTTATTATCAAAATGAGCACTGATTTTTATTGAATTGTATGTAATATTGCCTTGTAATACATTATTAAAAATTCTGTTCTTTTTATTACGTCTAGTATCAAGTTGTGGTAAATCAGTTAAATAGTGAAATCCAATTAGATGATAAAAATTATCTTTTTTGAATTGAACTTGAAAAGTTTTCGTATTCCCATCTTTAGTATCTATAGTTATAATGAAGTCTTTGCCTAGTAACTTCTCATAACTTTTAGCTGCCAAGATAAGAGGATCTATATCTATTGCCATAGCAATCACCCCTATATCATAAATTTGAAATTAAATATATGATATATTTTTTAATATATCATATCAATATTATACAATAAGTTAGTAGCCACTGTTAGGATATTATTAAAAGTGGCTACTAGTAGTGTGGTTACTTTTAATATATTCGACAAACTTTGATAAATAAATTAGAATAGATTATATAAAAATTAAAAAACTAAACAATAAAGTTAATAGTTAATGTATTGAAATAACTAATGTATAATGTTAATTGTTATTTTAAAAGTCAAGTTTGAGCCGACTAACTTGACGATATGCGGTTAAAATATTATTATAAATTTCATAAAATATATTTCATTATGGATAGAGTTACCTAGCACATTTTCGAAAAAAGTCACCAAAGTTTACTTAAATAAAAAAATATCGCCTAAGCTAGTAATACCAATAGCTTCAAAATCAAGTGGCCGATTTTTACACGTATATCGTCCTCCCGGTGAAAATAACCAAACCGTTGCAATTAGCAGGCAAAATCGCCTTAACGTACTAAATCCGCATTTTCCTGACGCTACGATAGCAATGTATTTAAATTAATGAAAAGAAGCTCAGGTGAACATATTGATATTACTTATATCAAATCACTTGTGACGCAAATTTTCGGAAAAAACACAGGTATAAAAATATTACCAAAGATAGTAGCTGTAATAGCTACAAAACCAAGTGGCCGATTTTTACACGTATTTCGGTGTCCTTAGAAAAACACCAAACCATTGCAAATAGCGGATAAAATCGCCTTAACGTTGTAAATCCGCATTTTTAGGACACTACTAGGGCAATGTATTATATCAAAGTCATCAAGTTATTGATGTTACTTGATTTGAAGAAACTTTGGTGCCATTTTGCAGAAAAAACGCAGGTTTAATTAATAGTAGAATTTTAAAAAAAGTAAAGAGATAAACATAGTAATATAAATAGGTACAGAGAAGATGTGTCCGGTTTTTACACGCATCTCGTCGTCCCTAAGAATAGAGACATCATTATTTAGAAGACAGTTGGAGGAAGACATGAAGAAAAGAGCAGTAGGATATGGAAGGATATCTACCTTAATGCAAGTAGATAATACATCACTTAAAGACCAAGAAGATAAAATTAGAATGTATGCTAAGCTTCACGATATCGTGATAGATAAAATGTTTATAGATAAAGCAG
>NZ_JBOFYU010000035.1:0-91539 GCF_051654825.1 Clostridium sp. | reverse complement strand
AGTAAGACCCCTTGAAGAACACAAGGTTGATAGGTCAGAGGTGTAAGTGTGGCAACATATTTAGCTGACTGATACTAATAGGTCGAGGGCTTGACCAATAATATACAAGAATTCATGTGCAATTTTCAGAGAACATTCTGAAAAATATTCCGTGGTAGCTCAATGGTGGAGCACTCGGCTGTTAACCGATAGGTTGGAGGTTCGAATCCTCTCCACGGAGCCATTTTTTAAAAAAAGTTTTATAAGAATAGAGATAATCTATTTTTATAAAACTTTTTTTATTTTATTTCAAAAATGTAACTGTTTTGTAATGCTTGGTTAATAAAATGTAATGATTTTGTTAAATTAAAAATGTATAATTAAAACAAGGACAAGCATTAGATAAATTTAGAGAGGGTAATAAAATGAAAAATAAAAAAAGATTCGTCACATTTTTGGCACTTTTAATAGTTAGTAGTATAACCATAGTAATAGGCACAAGTAAATTTAAAAAGAATGATATTAACGTTAATGCAGGAACTATAGATTCGGTTAGTGATGAAACAATTATTGAGGAAAATGAGAAAAAATTAGATAACTCGGGATATTTAACTTTAAATGAGGATCCAAATGCAGATGATGCATCTGTAGTTTTACCTGAAACTATGTATGAGTATGATTTTTATAGGGAAGATGGAAAAAGGGTTGCATATCTTACTTTTGATGATGGGCCTTCAGAATATATAACAGAAGAAATATTAGATGTTCTTAAATTAAATGATGTAAAGGCAACATTCTTCACTCTAGGTAATGTTATAGAAAATAATCCTAAAGCTCCAGAGTTGTTAAAAAGAATGGCAAAAGAGGGACATTCAATAGCAAGTCATGGATATTCACATAATTACAAAATTTTATATCCAAATGGATGGATTGATGTTGAAGCTTTTATGAATGATATTAAAAAAAATGAGACATTATTAAAAAGTATATTAGGTGAGGATTTTACTACTAGAGTAATAAGAATGCCAGGTGGTCACGGAAGTTGGGATGGAATAACTGCTTTAGATTCTGCTTTATTAGAGGCAGGAATATATCAAACTGATTGGAACTCTTTAAATGGAGATGCAGAAGGTCAGGATTTACCAGTAGACTATTTATTATCTAGATTAAAGGAAACTGTTGGAGATCAAGATGTCGCTATAGTTTTAATGCATGATACAGATGCAAAGCAAACTACAGTAGAGTATTTACAGGGTGCAATTGATTATTTAAAATCAGAAGGGTTTGAATTTAGAACTTTAAAATAAGAGGCGGTTAACCGTCTCTTATTTTATATATGGTTATATAAAGAGAAAATAGTAAATAATTAAAATATACAAGAAATAAAGAGGGGTAGAAGATGTCTAAGATATTATTAGTTGAAGATGAAGCTAGCATTAGAGGATTTTTAAAGATAAATTTGCAAAGAAATAATTTTGATGTTATTGAAGCAGAAACAGGTGAAGAAGGAATAAATAAGGCTATTATAGAAAAGCCAGATGTAGTTATATTAGATGTAATGTTACCTGGAATAGATGGGTTTGAAGTTTGTAGGAAGTTAAGAGAGCAAAATAAGTCAATTGGAATAATAATGCTAACGGCAAAAGGTCAAGATCTTGATAAGATAATGGGACTTGAGTATGGTGCAGATGATTATATAGTAAAACCATTTAATCCAATGGAAGTAGTACTTAGAATAAAAGCATTATTAAGACGAGTTTGTAATTTAATTGATGGAGAAAGTAATAGGATTGTAAGAGGAGAATTTGTAATAGATTTATACTCTCAAACATTACTTAAAAATAATGTAGAACTAGATTTAACACCTAAAGAATATTTATTAATGAAGTTATTCTTAGAAAATCCAAATAGAGCATTCAGTAGAGATAACTTATTAGATTTAGTGTGGGGAAAAAATTATTTTGGAGACCCTAAAATAATAGATGTTAATATAAGAAGGCTAAGAGCTAAAATTGAAGAAAATGCATCTGAGCCAAGATATATTGAAACTATTTGGGGTGTAGGATACAAATGGAGAGATTAAAGTTTAACAGCATAAAGGGAAAGCTAATAAGAAATTTCTTTATATTAATAATGATAATTTTAATTTTCTTAAATATTCTTTTATTTGGATTTGTTAAAAAGTATTATTATGATAATGCGGAACAAGTGCTTAAAAACCAAATACAAGTATCTACAAATTTTTATAATAGATATTTTTCAGAAGAGTCTTTAATAAATATTGTATATGATAATATAGATGCCTTTTGGAGTGGAAATAACGCTCAAGTTGAGATCTTAGATGACAAAGGTAAGCTTTTGATGGATTCATTAGGAGTGAAGGATAGTAAAATACTAAATACTCCAGATATTGAAAAGGCTTTAAAAGGGCAAACCAGTAGATGGGTAGGTAATGTTGATTACTACTCTGAAAAAGTTATGATTGTATCATCACCAATAATATCTAATGATACAACAATAGGTGTATTAAGGCTTATAGTATCACTTGAGAATGTAGATAGCATAATTAGTAGTTTAATGGTATTTTTCTTAACTATATCAATTATAGTGCTTGTTATAGCGATAGCTTTAATTATAATAATGTCTAATAATATTGTAGAGCCCATCAACTCATTGACTAAAGTAGCAGAAAAGATGGCAGCTGGAAATTTAACTATAAGAAGTAAAACAGAAAGTAATGATGAGGTAGATAAGCTTGCAAATACGTTAAACTTTATGGCAGATGAACTAGAAAAAAGAGAGCAGCTTAAAAATGAATTTATTTCATCTGTATCTCATGAATTAAGAACACCACTCACAGCTATAAAAGGATGGGCTATAACTTTAAATAATGAGGAAACTGATAAGGATACATTAAAAATAGGTTTTGATATAATAGAAAATGAAACAGATAGGCTAACTAATATGGTAGAAGAACTTTTAGATTTTTCAAGATTAATAAATGATAAGCTTACATTAAGAAAAGAAGAAGTAAATGTAGAATTATTTATTAAGCATATTGAAAATTATATGAAACCTAGGGCAAAAAGAGAAAACTTATCATTTAGCGTTATTATGATAGAAAATACAGGAATAGCGTATATTGATAAGGATAGATTAAAGCAAGTATTAATTAACATACTAGATAATTCATTTAAGTTTACAGAATCAGGAGGAAAAGTATCATTAATAGTTTATAGATTAGATGATATATTAAAGTTTATTATAGATGATACAGGTTGTGGTATTTCAAGTTCAGATTTACCTAAGGTTAAAGAGAAATTCTTTAAAGGAAAGACTTCTAATTCAAAAAATGGTATAGGACTCTCTATTTGTGATGAAATAATAAAATTACATAAAGGGTCATTTAATATAGAAAGTACGCTATGGGAAGGAACAAAGGTTGAAATTAGTATTCCTGTTGAAGGTGATAACTAGTATGAAAAGATGGATACATTTAATTTTAATAATATTTTTAACAAGCCTTTTTAATGGTTGTACAGACACTAATATTAATAAATCAGGATCATCTTTTGGAATTCCAGAGAATAATTCACTTATGATTAAAGGTAGTTGGGAAATAAGTGACGCTATTGAAATAAAAAGTAGTATAGAATCTAGTGATAAAGAAATTAGACAAGATTATATTGGAGAAAAAATAGAAATATCTAGTGAGGGAATAATTATTGGAAAAGAAAATATTTATATAAACCCCAAGTATAAGCTTAAGGTTGTAAACCAAGATTATGTTTTATCTTATGAGTTAGGAATAAAGGTTAATGATGTAATTAAAGATAAAACTAATATAGATATTATTTCGATTATAGATAATAATAATTTAGTAGCAGAATTTATAGTTAATAACGAAAATAGTGGTTATATAATATACAATAATATAATTATTCCAGTTAAACGAACAAGTGATATTCCAGATATACAAAATTATGAATTTAATAATCCAAAGGATATTATAGAGTATTCAGAAAGTGAATATAATAGTGATGTAGGTGTAATGCTTGCATTAAAAACCCCAAGGGTAGAATTAGAAGATGGATCATATACAAATGAGGAATATAGGACATTATGGATTTCATTTAAGGATGGAGCATTAGAGCCTATAATAGAAAAAAAGGATATAATTTTTCCAAGAATGAATGGAATATGGAAGATAAGTAAAGAAAATATTGAATCTAATGGATTTATTCATGAGGAATTAGTGTTATCTTCAGTTGATACTGAGCCAGAATTAAAAGCATATGGTGAATTACATGAAAATGAATATAAAAATATAAGATTTGTTTCTAATAATTATATTGCAATAGAAAAGTATAAGGGAACTGATTTTAAAAATAAATTTCCAATATATCAATTATTACCTATAGATAATGTAAACTCAGAAAGTGGAATTTCATTTGAGAACATCTATGGAAATGAATATATGGAAAAGTACAGACTAGATTATAACAATACGTTGAATAACTTATCAGATAAGGATAAAATAGGCTTAAGTACATCTATAGATTATAGTAATTTTTCATTAGAAAGAAATGAAGGTAGATGGAGTTTAGTAGGAAAAATATCTTCGATTGATAATAAAGAGAGTGGGCATGATTTTACTATAGGATTAAAGCCAAATGAAGTTTTATTAAACTATGATACATTAATGATACCATGGAAGGTTGCAAAGGGCAGAATTCCATTTATAGAAGATATATATACTTCACCAACAGGAAGAATTGCATTGGCTATTCTTAATGATTCATTAGTAATATATGAAATTCAAAATAAACAATTAGCTGAATCACCATTAGCTAATATTGAGCTAAATGATAATGAGGAAGTTATAATGGCTGAATGGTGTAGTGGAAGTTATGTAGATATATGGAAAAAGTACTTTTGGAAAGATGGAATAGAAATAATGGATTAGGAGGGGCATTATGTTATCAAAACAAATTGCATCTGCTGTATTAGCTAGATGCTTAATTACAGGTGGAGATTTTGCAGAGATATTTGAGGAAGATACAATAGATACATCTATAAGTATCTTAAATGGAAAGGTAGAAAACTCTGTTGCAGGTAGAAGCTATGGTGTAGGAATAAGAATTTTTAAGGGATTTAAAAGCGTTTATGCATACACAAATAATAATACATTAGATTCATTACTAAATACTGCTCATAAGGCAGCTTTAGCCTTAGGAGACTTAAAGAGTGAAGGCAATATAATTTTAAATGAAAGATTAAATTCTAATATACATCCAATAATATATTTACCATCAAATGTTGGAATAGAAAAAAAGATTGGAGTAATGAAAATTGCATATAAGTCAGCAAAGGAATATAACAATGAAATAACTCAAGTGTCAGTTGGATATTCTGATAAAGAGCAAAATATATTAATAGCAAATACTGAAGGATTATATACAGAGGATAAGAGAGTTAGAACTAGATTAGCGGTAAACTCAGTAGCATCATTAAATGGAGAAAATCAAACTGGATTTGAAGGTCCAGGAAGACATATGGGATTTGAAATGTTTAATGAAATAGATCCAGAGTTTTATGGAAAGGAAGCTTCAAGAGTAGCACATACTATGTTACATGCTAAAAATTGTCCAGCAGGAAAAATGCCTGTTGCAATTGATAATGGCTTTGGAGGAGTAATATTCCACGAAGCTTGTGGGCATTCATTAGAGGCTACAGCAGTTGCAAAAGGAAATTCTGTATTTACAGGAATGATAGGAAAGCAAATAGCATCTACTAAGGTAACTGCTATAGATGATGGAACTATAAAAAATGCGTGGGGTTCATTAAATATAGATGATGAAGGAAATAAAACTAAAAAAAATATATTAATAGAAGATGGAATATTAAAGTCTTATATGATAGATAAGTTAAATGGAAGAAGAATGGGGATGGAGCCAACAGGTAATTCGAGACGTCAAAGCTATAAATATGCTCCAACTTCAAGAATGACAAATACCTATATAGCTGCAGGAACAGATAAAAATGAGGATATTATAAAATCTATTTCATATGGATTATATGCAAAGAAAATGGGTGGAGGATCAGTTAATCCTGTTACGGGAGAATTTAACTTTGCCGTTTCAGAGGGGTATATAGTAAAAGATGGAGTTATTCAAGAACCAGTTAGAGGAGCAAGTTTAATTGGTAAGGGAAGTCAAGTATTAATGGATATAGATATGGTTGGTGATAATCTAGATCATGGTCAAGGTATGTGTGGATCTTCATCAGGAAGTATTCCTACAAATGTTGGGCAACCGATGATTAGAGTAAAAGAAATTACAGTAGGTGGAAGATAGGAGGGGGAATATGAATTTAAATATTTTTGTAGATGATCTTTTTAAAGAAGCTAAAAAAGCTGGGTTTAGTGAATATGAAGTTTATTATTTAGATAGAGAAAGTCTAAGTATAAGTGTATTTAAGCAAGAAGTTGAAAAATATAATTTAACTAATTCTTATGGATTATCATTTAGAGGAAAAATAAATAATAAAGTAGGATATTCATATACTGAAATTTTAGATAAAGATGCAATAGATATGTTAGTAAGTAAAGCAAAGGAAAGTGCTTTAGCTATAGAAAATAATGATGAGATATTTATATATGAAGGTGATAGTGAGTATAAAGATATAAATACTTATTATAAGGATTTAGAAAATTTACAAGCTGATAAGCTTATAGAGTTAGCATTATCTATGGAAAAGGAATCTACTTTATTAGATAGTAGAGTTCATAGCTTTAGTGGATGCGGAATTTCATATAGCAATTCTACTTATGGAATTATAAATTCAAAAGGTTTAGACTTAAAAAATAAATCTAATTTATTAAGTGCATATGTTGCGCCAATAATAAAGGATGGAGAAAATATGTATGATGGGATGGGATATGTAGTAGCAAAATCAATAAATGATGTAAATTCAGCCAAAATAGCTGAAGATGGTGTAAAGGAAGCTACTTCAAGAATTGGTGGAAAATCAATCCTATCTGGAAAATATAAGTGCATAGTAAACAATGAAGCAATGGTTTCATTATTATCTACTTTTGCATCTATATTTAGTGGAGATGCAGCTCAAAAGGGCTTAAGTCTTTTAAATGGGAAAGAAGGAGAAGTAATAGCAAGTGCTAAGGTGACATTAGTTGATAACCCTCACTTAGAAGATGGATTAGCTTCAGTATCTTTTGATGATGAAGGTGTAGCAACCTTTAAAACAAACTTAATTAAAGATGGTGTTTTAGAAACGTTACTTCATAATTTAAAAACTGCTAACAAGCAAAATACTAAATCAACAGGAAATGGATTTAAGGCTTCTTATGCGTCACCAGTTGGAGTTTCACCAACTAACTTTTATATTGAAAAGGGAACAAAAACTATTGATGAGGCAATGAAAGAAATAGGTAATGGTTTATTAATTACTGAATTTGCAGGATTACATTCAGGAGCAAGTTCAGTAACAGGTGATTTTTCACTTGCAACTAAAGGTTTCTTAATAGAAAATGGAGAAAAATCATATCCAGTTGAACAAATAACTGTAGCAGGAAACTTCTTTGATTTATTAAAGGATGTAGAAGAAGTATGTGATGATTTAAAATTCCCTATGAGCAGTGTAGGAAGTCCATCAGTAATAATAAAAGAGCTTTCAATAGCAGGAAAATAAAAAAAGGCGTTTTAAGCGCCTTTTTATTTTTTAAGATAATTAGATCTAATCATTTTATCTGATAGCTCTACTATATTTTTATACATATTTATTTCTTCTTCAGTTAATCCATCTCCTACTACAGATAGGTTGCTTAATACGGCAAAGGATTTATTAGTGTTTAATAAATTTCTACCTAAAGTAGTATTATTATATTTTTCATTTGGAACTCCCATTAAATATAATAAAGTAGGCATTATATCTATTTGTCCACCAATAGTATCAAAGGTTTTAGGTGAATTTATATCTTTTGACCAAATGATAAATGGAACAGTATGGTCTCCATTATCTAAATACCAATCTTCTTTTGTACTTAGTTCATCAATATTATGATTATAGTACTTATGAACACCAGCATGATCTCCCTCAATTACTATAGTTGTATTATCAAGTAAACCTGATTTATTTAATAAATCTAAAAACATACCTATTTGCTGATCTGTATATCTTACACTTTCAAAGTATCCACCTAACTCATTATTTGCAAGCTCTTCATCTAAACCAAGAGTTCTATACTCATCAGGTAAATCAAAAGGACCATGATTTGTTAATGTAACTGTAAAAGCATAAAAAGGATTTTTCATGTCTTCTAGCATTGGAATTAGTTGCATAAAGTAGCTTTTATCTGATAATCCCATACCTATTTGTTCATCGATATTAAAGGAATAGTAGTCAAGAAAACTTTGGAAACCTATTCCTGTTAATCCACCAACATAATTCCAAAATGATCCTTTATCAGGATGAATAGCTGCAGTTTCATATCCCTTTTCTTCTAAAAGTAAAGGAAGCGAATTATAAGTTGTATTAGGATATCTAAAGAAGGTACTACCCCTTCTTAAAGGAAACATTGATGTATTTATCATTAAGTCAGCATCAGAACTAGTTCCTTCATTTACTTGTTCGTGTATATTGGGGAAATAGAAGCCTGTCTTTACTAATTCGTCTATAACAGGAGTTATAGGTTGATTATTTACATCTTTTCCTAAAACAAAGCTTTCTAATGATTCAACTTGGATAACAAGTAAATTTTTACCTTCCATCATTCCAAAGTATTCGTTGTTAGGCAAGTTTTCATTTTTCTTTTCAAAAAAGTTATTTATTTGTAGTTGCTCCTCATCTGTAAGATTATAAGGTTTTGAATCCTTATAAACATTATATAAGTCAAATACGTGATATCCTATTGGTGATAGATATCTAGCAGTGTTAGTTGGATCATAATTATCAAAAATATGAGCATTTTTAACTGAGTTATCTTCTAAAATAAATAAATTAAAAGGAACATATAATATGTAAATTAAAGAACTTACTAATATAACAATAAATGAAATTGGAGCTCTTCTTTTAGTTCTTGAATAAGATCTTTTGGTAAAGAATACAAATAACCCCAGTATTATAAAGTCTAAAATAAATAAGAAATCATATTTACTAAACATAGACAATATAGTGGAGCCCATGTTATCAATATTAGATGTTTGCATTAATAATAAGGCAGAAGGCATTGTTAAGAAGCCTCTAAAGTAACATAAGTCTCCTACTATTAAAATAGTTAAAATCAAATCAATTACAAATAAGTAAATAACTCTTCCTTTTCCTTTAAATAATAAAGCAAAGCTAAGAAAAGCCAGCACAAAGGAGTAGTAATATTCAATATAGTTTTTAGATATTAGATATCCATTATTAATATTTAATTCATAAGGATTTTGATTACTTACAAATCCTTGAAATAATATACCCTTTGAAACAATTCCTATTACTGGAATCAAAAATAATAAGAATCGAATTACTCCGTCGAATCCTATTTTAGTTGTTAAGAAAGATCTTAACTTGGATAAGAGTTTGTCCATAAATTTACCTCCATAAGGAATTCTTTAGTTTTCAGTATTTAAATTATATTATAGGCAAATTTATAAATCAAATAACATTATGTAAATTTTTATGAGAAGTAAAGAATACATTGTAATAAATAGTACTTTTTACTTAGTATAATAAAAGTAAAATTTTATATGATATAATAAAGTATGTTTAGTTAGATATATTAAGGAGGTAAGCTATGCTTCAATATGATTTAATTATTATTGGTGGAGGGGCATCTGGATTATCAGCTGGTGTTACAGCTTTAAAAAATGGAATAAAAAAAATATTAATATTAGATAGAAATGATGATTTAGGAGGAAACTTAAATCTTTTTATTCATAGAGGATTTGGAGAATATTATTTAAATGAATCTGTTACAGGACCAGAGCTTGCAAGTAAGTTAATAAATGATTATATACTTTTAGGTGGCGAATATAAAAAGGAATCTCAAGTTCTAGATCTTAATGATGAAAAAGTTATTACCTTTGTTAATCCACAAGATGGAATACAATCAATATGTGGAAAGGCTATAATTATTGCATCAGGATGTAGGGAAAAGTACACAGGAAATATAATAGTACCTATTCATAAATATACGGGTATTTTTACAGTAGCTTCAGCACATAAGCTAGTAAATTTTCAAGGATATCTACCAGGAAAGGAAGCAATAATTGTTGGGAAGAATAGATGGTCATTATTATTAGCAAGGAGATTAGTAATCGAAGGTGCTAATATTAAGGCAGTAATAGATAATTCTACAAATGGATTTATTGCAAAAGAAGATAAGCAATTAATAGAAGGATTTAATATTAGAATTATTGAAAACTCTAATATTATAGAGCTTTCAGGTAAAGATAGAATAGAAAGTGTAGGTATTCAAAAATATGATGATGAAAGTTTTGAAGAAATAAGCTGTGATTCTCTTATTTTAACAGTTGGATATCATCCACAAACACAATTTATAAAGGGAAGTAAGATTAAGATAAGCCAAGCAGATGAACTACAAGTAGAAGATTATAAAACATCAATAGAAGGAATTTTTGCGTGTGGAACAGTTGTTAATGGAGAAAGTGGATTAGAGACAAGTGGAAAGTATGGAGAAGAGGCTGGGATAATGGCAGCTAATTATTTAAAAATAGAAAACTAGCATCATTTATAAAAAATATGAATTAAATGCTATTTTTATGAATAATAATATAATGTTTAATATTTTGTAAGGGGTTAGTATGAAGATAGCATATTCTATACCAGCATTTATAAGAAGTGAGGAAGAATATAAAAAATTAGATCTTAAGATGATAAGTAATGTTCTTTATAGTGCTGAAGGTGATGATGATGTAATATTTATTTTCTATAATCAAGGGTGTCTAAGTAATGATGATTTAGATGGATTAATTCAAAATTTTAATATAAGATATGAAATTATTGGAGAGGGGAAAAATGTAGGTATTCCAAAGGCTAGACAAGAGGTTTTTGAATATGTATGGAAAAACTACCCTGATATTCCCTATCAAGTAGAGTTACATTTGGATATGATACTACATAATAAGTGGTATCTTCCTATTACTGACTATTTAGATACTCATGAAGATGAACCATGTATGGCACCAGCTATAATAAATGGCTTTGGTGGATATACAATGGGTGGTAATGATAATATGAAGATAGATGGAAAAACACTAGAAGAAGCTATAGACTTTTTAAGTAAAATAAAAGTTGATGATATAGTAAGGGGATTTTTTCATCCTATAGTTCATAATTCAAGAATACTTAAAGAGGTTGGTGGAATTGATTTAAGGTTTTTAAAGGGCAATCAAGGATTTGAAGATTATGCAATTTTAATATCTTATTATAATTATATCGGTAGTAAAAAGAAGTGGTATCCAAAGGCTAATGGAAATACAACCGTTTTTCATAATTTAGTTACTCAAAGAGGAACTGTTGGAGGAGTTATGGAAAGCATAGCTATAAACGAAGAGGGCTTATATAGGCAGTTTGGAGCTAATGGATTTAAAGTATTATCAGAAATGCTTGATGATAATGAATATACAGGGAAAATTTATGCTAATAGAGTAAATAATTTTATTAATGCTAAATATGAATTTGTTAATAATAATTAAAAATAAGAAAGTCTTATGATTAAAATTTATAATCATAAGACTTTTATTATTTTAATATAATATCAAAGGCTTCTTTATAAAGTAAGTTCTGTCCCTCTGGATTTAAATGAATTCCATCTAAAAATATGTTATTTTTTATGTTAGCTAAAGTTAAGCTATAAAAATCTATATATTTTAAATTATAATTATTTGATAATTTAATAATCTGCTCTCTTAGAATAGGTAAGTTTTTTTCACAATATAAATAAGTATCTGTTGGATAAAAAAGCTTATAAGCATCTTCAGAGATTATAGCTGGTGGAAGTCCTAAAAATATAGTGCAATTTATACGCAATAAATCTTTAATCATTATCTCAATATTATCTACTATGCTAGAGACACTTCGATTAGATAATAAGTCATTAGTACCGCCCATTATGAAAGCCATATTTGGATTTTGTGATAAAACATCATCATTAAATCTAAATAACATATCGGTTGTTGTATTTCCATTTATACCTTTATTAACAATATTAAGATTAGAGTTTAAATTAAGCTTAGATACCCAGTTGTCACTTTTATGAACTCCATAACCATAAACCAAGCTATCTCCAATAAATACAGTAGTTTTTTTCATTAAAATCATCCTTTCTAAAATAATTTATTAAAACAAGGTCTACAAATAAGAGTTTTTCCTCCATTGGCTTTTATATAATTATTTTCTTTTAGGGATTTATTGCAAACTTCACATAATATAGAAGATTTATTTTGAGAAGGTTTTGGCTTTGAAGTAGAAGTTTTTCTAGCCCTAGTAAGAGAAGAATAGAGTATTTTTTCATTTTTTTCTTTTTTAGGAACAACTGCATAAGAAATTTCAAATTCGCTTTCACCAAAAAACTCTAATTCAAATCTAGGATTTTCTTTATCATAAAATTCTTCTGTGATTATTCTTCTTATTTGAGCATCATTGACTATTAGTCCGCTTTTTTCAATTCCATCAAAAATACTTTTAGTTATATTAGCTGTATCTGGATGTCTTTTTTCACTTTTATAAAAAACCTTTAATATAGCAATAAGAGATTCTTCTAAAACCACACCAGGATTTTGAACACTTGCATGATAAGCAATTTCTTCTTCGTATAAAGCATATCTATCATGAGATTTTCCTGTATTGTAAGGAAGTATAGCTCTTCCATCTTTATTATGTAATTTAAAATTAGATTTTGATATAGGTGATCCAAGCACAATTACTTTTGCATATGATTTCATTTAGTGTCCTCCTTAAGAAATTATTAATATACCTTAATAATCCATTAATTCAAGTAAAAATTAATGAATAAAATTAATTTTAGGTATATAATAATCAAAGATAATATAAAAATTATCTTTATTTTTAATATACAGGACTAATTTATGTTTAACAAGGTATAAAAATTGATAATAATATTTGAATAGAGTATAATACTTGTGTTAATAAAGGTTAATTAAGAAGTAGAGGTATAAATGTATGGAAAAAAAATTAATTTTATCTATAGAATCAAGCTGCGATGAAACATCAGCAGCAGTTATAAAAGATGGAAGACACGTTCTTTCAAATATTATTGCATCACAAATAGATACTCATGAAAAGTATGGGGGAGTTGTTCCAGAAGTAGCATCAAGAATGCATATTGAAGTAATAAATGGTGTAGTAATGAAGGCTTTAGAAAAAGCTCAAGTAACATTAGATGACATCGATGCAATAGGAGTTACATATGGTCCAGGATTAGTTGGAGCTGTATTAGTTGGATTACAATATGCTAAAGGATTAGCTTTTTCTACAAAGAAACCTTTAGTAGGAGTAAATCATATAGAAGGACATATTTGTGCAAATTACATAGAACACAAAGATTTAAAGCCACCTTTTGTATCATTAGTAGTATCAGGAGGTCATACCTTTATAGTACATGTAAAGGGTTATGGAGAATATGAAGTAATAGGTCAAACAAGAGATGATGCAGCAGGAGAAGCCTATGATAAGGTTGCGAGAGCATTAGGACTTGGGTACCCAGGTGGGCCTAAGATAGATAAGTTATCTAAAGAAGGAAATGAAAATGCAATTAAATTCCCTAAGGCAAACTTCCATGATGATACTTTAGATTTTTCATTTAGTGGGGTAAAGTCAGCTGTATTAAATTATTTAAATAAATGTAAAATGCAAAATGTTGAAATAAATAATGCAGATGTAGCAGCCTCATTCCAAAAGGCTGTAATTGATGTGTTAAAGGAAAATGTACTAAAAACTTGTGCAAAGAAAAACATTAATAAAATTGCAATAGCAGGCGGGGTTGCATCAAATTCAGCGTTAAGAAATGTATTAATTAATGAAGCTAAGAAGAAAGGAATAGAAGTACTATTCCCATCACCTATATTATGTACAGATAATGCAGCAATGATAGGAAGTGCAGCTTATTTCAATTTAATAAACGGAAAAACAAGTTCTTTAGACTTAAATGCAAAGCCTAATTTAAAGTTATAGTTAGTAAATAGGGGGAATGGGAATAAGATGAAGCTTTTACCACATTCTAATGGCGTATATAAAGTAAATATGAGAAAGAAGTTAAGTAATAAGGACATAGCTAAAAGAATATTGATATTTTTAGGCATATTGCTACTTATAGGATTTCTTTATCAAAGAGTAAGTAATTTTATTGCAAAAGAAACTCTTAAGGCAAGAGTTGATTATACAAGAGTTGATGACAAAAGGCTAGATTATATAGTTAAGGGTGAAGGAAAATATACAGTTATATTTGATGGAAATATAGGTGGAAACCTAAATCAATGGAGTGAAATTTGTGATGAATTAATTAATGAATATGATGATATAACTACATTCGTATATAATAGAAGAGGTTATGGATTTAGTGATGGAGGATCTGTTAGAACTCCTGATCAGCAAGCCAAGGATTTAAAGATATTACTTAGAAAAGCAGGGATATCAGGACCATACATATTAGTTGGAGAAGAATATGGAAGTTTAGTTTTAACAAGCTTTGCTGAACAATTTAAAGATATAGTATCAGGAGTTGTTTTAATTGATCCAATTATTGCGAGCAACATTAAAACTGAAGAATATAAAAGTGAAAATAGAATAGAGTTATTAAGAAGAAAAATAGAGAAAATTGGGGCATCTATTGGATTAACAACATTGTTGGACAAGTTGGATTTAGATGCTGAAATAGGAGATTTTGAAGATAACTTAAATGAAAATGCTACAGAGGAATTTAAAGTACATAGAACTAAGAGTAATTATACAAGTGCAGTGTATAATGAACTAAAAGTATTAAGAGATGGAAGTATAAATGATCAGGTAAATGGTATGTTATCAGGAATTCCATATTATTTAATAGAGAAAGATGGACAAGAATCCTTAGAAGGGCTAGGAGATCAAGAATTAACAAAGATCTATAAGACTAGCAAGCAAGGAGATTTTATTTCACTAACTGAAAAAGATGCAATAATAACAGGAATAAGAACTGTTGTAAAGCAAGCTAATGATATTGAAAAGAGAAAAGGAAATTAAGATAGAGGTAAAAATACAGTGAATTAGTAACAACTAACTGATACATGATTATATTTTTTTACAATAGTTTATAAGAGCTACCTAATTTAGGTAGCTTTTTCTTGTGGAAAAATTTAAGTAGAATATTTTGAACTTATCGTTAAATGTTGTGTCATATAATTGTCACAAAAACAGGGTATATTATATTTAACAAATAAAGTTCGCGGAGGATTGAGATATTATGAATGATGATAAAAATATACAAGATGTTGAAAACTTTGAAGAAGTAAATGAAAATAAAGTGATTGAAGTAAAAAAAGATGTTATCGTAAAAGAAAATATTATTGAAGACAAAGCTAATGGGGATGAAGAGTTAGCTGTTGAAAAAAAGAATAAAGGTAATAGAAATGGAATGTCAAAGACTATAGCATTAGCTCTTATTGTTGGAATTTTAGGAGGTGCAGTAGGTGGTGGAGCTACATATTTTGCAATGAAAAATAGTAGTACGCAAAACAATATAACACCAAATCCAGCAACCTTTGCAGGAGATGAAAATGCGGCATTAACTCCAACACAAGCTTTTGAAAAGGTAGCTCCAGCTGTTGTTATAGTATCAGCAAAGGGAACTGTAAATTACGGAGGATTTATACCAAAGGAAGTTGAAGGAATTGGTTCAGGATTTATAATTAATGAAGAGGGATATATATTAACTAACTACCATGTAGTAGAAGGAGCACAAGAGGTTACAGTAACATTAAGTAGTAAGGAAGAAGTAAAAGCTAAGATAATAAACTATGATCAAGCACAAGATATAGCTATGTTAAAAATAACAGATGAGACAGTAAAGGTTCCAGCAGTAGTAGAGTTAGGTGATTCTGATGCTTTAAGGCCAGGAGAGCAAGTTATAGCTATAGGAACACCACTTTCAAAAGATTTTTCTCAAACACTTACAGGTGGATTAGTTAGTGGAATAAATAGAAATGTAGAAACTAGCAATGGAGTAACGTTAAACTTAATTCAAACAGATACGGCTATAAACCCAGGAAATAGTGGAGGACCATTAGTTAATACAAAGGGTGAAGTAATTGGAATAAATACATTAAAGATGTCAGGAGAAGCGGAGGGAATAGGATTTGCAATTCCTATTAATGAAGTAAAAGGAAGAATAGAATCTTTATCTAAACCTATATTAAACTTAGGTGTGTCTATTAGAGAAGTAGATGAAGAGTTAGCAAAGCAATATGATATGTCAGAAGGCTTATATGTAGTAGAAGTATCACCATTTTCACCAGCAGAAAAATCAGGAGTAAAGGGTGGAGACATAATTACTAAAGCTGATGGAAAGAGAATAAAGACCTTTGATGAGTTAAAAGAAATAAAAAATCAAAAGCAAGAGGGCGATTTAATAAAGCTTGAAATTGAAAGAAATAAAGAGAAGATAAATGTGGATCTTATATTAGAAGCAGAACAATAAAATATGTAATAGAAAAGTCTTTAGAAATAAAGGCTTTTTTATTATATAAAAATTTGTTAGAATTTTAAGGGAAATAAAATATTAATTGGGGGAATTATGGAGAAAATAGTGTTATATATTGTTGGGGCATTCTTTGTTATTGGAATATTCGATTATATCCTGGGAAATAAATTAAAATTAGGCACATATTTTGAAGATGGAATTAAAAATATAGGATCATTAGCCTTATCTATGGTAGGTATATTGTCAATAACTCCAATTTTATCAGATTTAATAGTAAAATATATAGTTCCAATAACTAATAAAATAGGTATTGATTCATCTATTATATCATCTAGCTTTATAGCAATTGATATGGGAGCATATAAAATAGCAGAGGGAACAGCTAGTAGTTCTGGATTAGTTTATTTTTCAGGAGTATTAATAGCATCAATATTAGGTTGTACAATAAGCTTTACACTACCATTAGCATTAGGAGTAGTAGATAAAAAATATCATAAGCTATTATGTAAGGGAATTTTATGCGGAATAGTAACTATTCCAGTAGGACTATTTGTTGGGGGATTATTATTAGGATTATCAGCAAAATTAGTTTTTATGAATTTACTGCCAATAATAATACTAGCTATATTTATAGCAATAGGATTGACATTGTGTCCAGATAAAGTAGTTAAAGGATTTACATACATAGGAAATGTAATTGTTATTATAAGTTTAATTGGATTAGGAATACAAGGATTTACATCAATAACTGGAATAGTTATTAGTAATAGATTAATGCCCTTAGAAGAGGCCTTAAGCATAGTTGGAAAGATTTCTATATTTTTAGGTGGAGCATATGTAATGTTAGAGATAGTTAAAAAGGTATTAGCAAATTACTTAGATAAAATCAAGGATAAAATAGGAATAAATTCTACATCTATTGCAGCTTTAATTGGCAGTTTAGCATCTGCTATAGTAGTTTTTTCAACGTTTGAAGAATTAGATGATAGGGGGAAGGTAGTTTGTTCAGCTTTTTCAGTAGCTGGAGCATATGTGTTAGGAGGACAACTAGGATATGTTGCAACTGAAGCAAGAGAGGTCGTTCTTATATACATTTTTGTAAAATTATTTTGTGGAATATTAGCAATAATATTATCACTTATAGTTACAAGAGATAATAAGGATATAAAATTATCATAATAATTATATAAGTAATTTTAAATGTTAATGTATAAAATTATGATATAAATAAGCCAGAAGAATTTAATTTTCTTCTGGCTTAAATTATAAATATGTAATTTAAATATTTAATCAAATAGAATGTATTAGTTATTAAAAGTTAGATAATTTAAAATCTTCGTTAGTAAGTTTAAATATACTTTCTAAACCAGGAGTTATATATATTTGATTTTCTTTTGTTATAAAAATTGCTTCTATCCCATCCATGCTTTCAATAAACTTAAATCCTTCAGTAAGTCCCATAGCAAAAACAGATGTAGACAATGCATCCCCATCAATAGAAGTATCACTTACTATAGTTATTCCTGCTAGGTCATTTTCATAAGGATATCCTGTTACTGGACTAAGAATGTGGTGATATTTTACCCCATCTTGTTCTAGGTATCTTTCATATACTCCAGAAGTTACAACAGATTTGTTGCTTAATAAAATACTTCCGATTATGTCACCTCTATCAGAAAATGGGTTTTGAATTCCTACTCTCCATTCATCACCACTAATTTTCTTTCCGTGAGTAAATATATTTCCACCTAGGTCAATTATTGCACTTTCAACACCTTTATCATATAAAAGCTTAGAGAGCTCATCTGCTGTATAGCCTTTAGCAATACCGCCTAAATCAATCATCATACCTGGATTTTTTAAGAAAACTGTTTTATCTTGTTCATCTAAAACAACATCCTTGTAATTTATCAGAGGCAATGTATTAGATATCTCATCAATAGTTGGAACCTTAGCTTCAGGCAAACCAATACTCCAAAGCTTAACTAATGGACCTATAGTTATATCAAAAAGTCCATTTGATATATTTGAGTATTCAAGTCCTTTTTTTATAATAGAAAAAGTATCTTCATCTACTTTAACTGGGGATATACCAGCAGACTCATTAACCTTGTCTATTAAAGTTCCTGTAGTGTTTATACTCAAGATGTTTTCAAGTTCCTTTACTCTTTCAAAAGCTGCATCTAATATAGATGTATCATCTGTATCATATAAGGTGACCTTAACTACAGTTCCCATTAAAACTTCGCTTTTACTTATAGGGGATGTAGGTTCGTTATTTTTTGAACAACCTGTAATAAAAGAAAGAAAAAATATTAACAATCCTAAAGTTGTTATACGTTTATGTGAATTTTTAAACATAGCACTTCCTCCTAAAATAATTATTAGTATTAGTATAACTAATATTAATATAAATAATAAAAAGACTTTAGGAAATAAATCCTAAAGCCTTATTGTTTAATATAATTATTGAGCGCCTGCTAATGCTTCAGTAGCTAAAGCTTTAAAGCTTTCAGTTGTGCTAGTAGCACCAGTTACTGTATCAACAGCTTCAACGTCTTGAGTTTCAACTAATGAAGCTTCTAAAGCTGGGAAAGCTTCGATTGGGTTACTTCCTGAAACTTCTTTCATTTTTGTGTTGTAGCTTTCGTTGTCTAACTTAGAAACACCAGTTTCAGCGTTAACTTCGTCATATTTAACTGTAGCTATTTTTCCATCTTTAACTTCGATTTCTATGCTAGCTTTGTTTCCTTTTTCATCTACAGCGCCTTCTTTGCTGTAAGAACCATCTTTTAATCCTGCTTCTTTATTTCCACAACCTACAAATACTGTAGTAGCTAATACTGCAACTGCAACTAAACTTAAAATTCTTCTTGATTTCATAATAAAATCCCCCTTAAATTAACTAAAAAATATTGCCGAATAAATATATCAGCAATATAATTATACACAATCTTTTTAACAACAGATATATAAATTACTTATGCAGTATAAGTAATACTAATAATGTTAAAAAAATGACAATAAACGCTAGAATAGTTATACCAACGATTAAGCAATCATATTATGTTTTTAAAATAGTAAAATTTCATTAAAAATTTGTTAAAAATTCTACAAAAAACAAGTTTTGGTGTATGGACATTAATGTAATAAATATATACAATTAATTATGCTATTTTAGAATTATTTTAAGAAATGAAAGGATGAGGTTTAGAATGTCAACTAATAAGATACTTATTCTTGGTGCTGGTTATGGTGGCGTACGTACTGCTAAAAAGCTAGCTAAGAAATACAAGAAAAACAGTGATGTGGAAATTACTTTAATTGATAAGCATCCATATCATACATTAATGACAGAATTACATGAAGTTGCTGGGGGAAGAGTTCACCCAGAATCAGTTCAAGTAGAATTATGTAAAATATTTGGAAAATCAAAAGTAAATGTAGTTACAGATTTAATAGAAAATGTAGATACTGACAATAAAAAAGTTAAGACTACATTAGGTGAATACTCATATGACTATCTAGTAGTAGGTACAGGTAGTGAGCCAGCATTCTTCGGTGTGCCAGGCGTTAAGGAAAATGGATTTACTTTATGGTCATTTGAAGATGCTATGAGAATAAGAAAGCATATACAAGATATGTTTGCTAAAGCTTCTTTAGAAAGAAATGCAGCTAAAAGAA
Organism: Clostridium sp.; assembly: GCF_051654825.1. GTDB lineage: Bacteria > Bacillota > Clostridia > Clostridiales > Clostridiaceae > Clostridium. Next base: position 71,156 of record NZ_JBOFYU010000035.1, on the reverse strand, counting down.
AAGAAATGCTTACTTTTGTAGTAGCAGGTTCAGGATTTACTGGAATAGAAATGGCTGGAGAGCTTTTAGAGTGGAAGTCAAGATTAGCTAGAGAATATAATGTTGATGAAAGCGAAGTAAGCTTAAAAGTTGTTGAAGCTATGGGAACTATCTTAAATATGTTAGATAGAAAACAAGCTGATAAGGCTGAAAAGTACATGCTTAAAAAGGGTATGGAAATATTAAAGAATTCTCCAATAACAGAAGTTACTCCAAATAAGATAGTTCTTAAGGGTGGAGAAGAAATAAATACAAAAACTTTAATTTGGACTTGTGGAATACAAGGGAATCAAGAAGCTAAAGAATATGGATTAGAAACAGCTAGAGCAGGAAGATTACAAGCAAATGAATATATGCAAGCTGTAGGAAAGAAAGATGTATTCGTAGTTGGAGATATGGCTTATTTCGAAGAAGAAGAAGGAAAAGGAACTCCACAAATAGTTGAAGCTGCTGTTCAAACTGCAGATACTGTTGTTAAGAACATTGTTGCTTCAATAGAAAATAAAGAAATGAAAAAGTTCAAGGGAGCTTATCATGGATTTATGGTTTCAATAGGTGGAAGATACTGTGTTGCTAACTTAATGGGATTAAAATTATCAGGATTCTTAGCAATGGTTATGAAGCATTTAGTTAACATTCATTACTTATATGAAGTAAATGATGTACATGCTATATATAGCTACTTAAGACATGAATTCTTTGATATGGAAGATAGAAGATCAATAATGAGAGGTCATTTATCATCAAAAGCTAATAGATTATGGTTAGTTCCTTTAAGAGTTTATATAGGATGTTTATGGCTAGTTGAAGGTATAAAAAAATTACTTGGTGAATCTACATGGAAATCAATGTGGGATGCTAATAGTGTTAGTCAATTCTTCGATAGAATTAAGATTGGTGCTGATAGCTGGGTTAAAGATGGAAATATAAATATGCCATTTGAATGGTTACATGATGCTACAACAGGTGCTTCAGCAGCGGGAGAAGCAGCAGCAGAATTTGCTACTCCTATTATTAAAGAAGTTCCAGGTTGGTATGCTTCAATTATGCAAATAATGATGCCAAATCCAGAAGTAGCTGTTTGGTTCCAAAGAATAGTTGTTTTAATGGAAATTGGAATGGGATTATGCTTAATAGTTGGTTTATTCACATTCATTTGTAGTGGTGTTTCAGCTGGTATGGTAGTTAACTTCATATTATGTGCTATGGCTGGTTGGGAAATATTATGGTTCTTCTTTGGATCAATCGCTTTAATGGGTGGTGCTGGTAGAACATTTGGTTTAGATTATTACTTAATGCCTTGGATAACTAAGTTAGCCGATAATTTCTGGCATGGTAAAAAACAACCAATATACAAAACTAAATAATTATAATAGTATATATGAGGTAGAGCATTGCTCTACCTTATAAAACTTTAATGCATTTATTTGGTTTTTCACGGATAAACTAAATATAGTATAATTTAAATAATAGAAATGAGGTACTAAGATGTTTAAAAAATGGGATATTATAATAATTGTAGTCCTTATGATCATTTCATTTTTGCCAGAAGTAATCTTAGTAATGATTTTGGGAAAAGGTTATGATAATACTTATGCAGAAGTAACAATTGCAGGAGAATTATACAAGAATATACCTTTATCAGAACATAAAGGTGAAGAGATAATAGAAGTTAAGAGTAAGACAGGTGTTAATATTATTAAAGTTAGTGATGATAAAATATCTATAGTAGAGGCAGATTGTCCAGATAAGGTTTGTATGAAACCGGGATTTATACACAAGCCTGGTGAAAGCTTAGTATGTTTGCCAAATAGACTTATGATTCAAATCAAGGGAAATACTGAAGAAGATATAATTATATCTCACTAAGGAGCTAAGATATGAAGAAGACTAATAAAATTGTATATATAGGATTATTAGTGGCACAAGCATTAGTGTTACATATTTTTGAAAGAATGATTCCAGTTCCTTTTGTTACACCGGGAGCTAAATTAGGACTAGCAAATTTAATTACAGTTATAGCTTTATATACACTAGAAAATAAAAAAGATGCTTTTTTAGTATTATTTTTAAGGTTAACCTTAGGAACTATGTTTGGTGGTAATTTATCATCATTTATGTATAGTACAGTAGGTGGAATACTAAGTTTCTGCTTTATGGTATTAGTAAAGGAAACTTTTAAAGATAAGGTAAGTATAATTGGAGTAAGTGCTGCAGGAGCAATATTCCATAATGTTGGTCAACTTATCGTAGCATCAATATTAGTAAATAATATAGGAATAATGTTGTATTTACCCGTATTATCAACAGTTGGTATAGTGACAGGGATATTTATTGGAATTTCAGCTAATTATATAGTAAACCATTTATCTAAACTGCCTATGTTTAGATAAAAAAAGAAGGTGAGTAATAATGGACAAGATTTGGGATAACTATCCACAATTAAAAAAAGAACTTTTAGATGTTATTAAGGTAATGAAAAATAACGTAAAGTGTAAGGATAAAAAGATTGAAAACTCTATAATAGAATTAATTGAATCAGGTGGAAAATTATTAAGACCTGCTTTTGTTTTAATTGGATCAAAATTTGGAGATAACGATAAAAGTAAGTCAGTTCCAACAGCAGCAGTAATTGAATTATTACATATGGCTACTTTAGTTCATGATGATGTAATTGATGATTCTAAAACTAGAAGAGGAAAAGAAACTATGCAATCTAAGTACGGTAAAGATTATGCTGTATATATTGGAGATTACTTATTTTGTGTTTGTTTTAAAATACTTGCTACAAGCACATCATTAAATACAATCAAGGTTGATTCTAGAGCTATGTCTAAGATATGTATGGGCGAAGTAAACCAACTTAATTCAAGATTTTCAATGAAATTATCAGTTAAAGATTATTTAAGTAGAATATCAGGTAAAACTGCTGAGTTATTTGCTATATCATTATATTTAGGTGCAACAGAATGTGAAGCCGATAAAAAGATAGCTAATACACTTAGCAATATAGGTCATAATTTAGGAATGGCTTTTCAAATAATTGACGATATATTAGATTATGAAGGAAATGATGAATCCATAAAGAAGTCAGCAGCAAATGACTTAAAGCAAGGAATTTATACATTACCATTGATTTATGCACATAAAAATAATCCAAAGGTATTTAAAGAGTATATAGGAAAAGAATTATATTCAAATCAAGATATTAAAGAAGTAATTTCTTTAGTTAAAGAAAACAATGGTATAGTAGAAGCGAGAGGGTTAGCAGAAAAATATATGAAAAAATGCTTTAAGCAAATAGACTCTTTACCAGAAAATGAATATAAGTACATATTGAAGGATATAGCAGAAGGTCTGTTATTAAGAACATATTAAAAGGTTTCTTTATTTAAAGAAGCCTTTTAATATTTGTTTAAAATCTTTTATAAAAGACGAATTAGATTTATAGAATGAATTAAGATAGCTCAAATATATAGGTAAGCTTATATTTAAATCTTCAACTGATATTTCTTTTAAAAGGGTTGAATTACGAGAACTATTATAAATACTTCTAGGTATCAAAGTTAAGGCGTTAGTAGATTTAACACCGATAATAGCTGATATATAAGAGTTAGTAGTATAAACTATGTTTAATTTATCTATATTAGAAAGTTCAGAGCAACTAGTTGATAATAATACTTCTTCAATACATTTTTTGTTAGAAGCCATAATTAATGGTGTAGTTAATAACTCAGCTTTTGATATAGAACTTTTAGGAAAATCAATGTTCCCCACAAATATTAAATCATCTTTAGCGATTTCTATACTAATAATATCATCTTGAACATTAGGTTTGTTATAACATATATGTAAATCGCTTATGTTGTTAATTAGATTTAAACTAGAGCAACAATTTATTGAATTTAAATTAATAGTAAAATTACTAAAGTTCTTTTTGATTTTTGATATTGCTATAGGAATAATTGATGAACTTAAGGATTCTATTGACTCAATTGATATATAATGTTTTTGTTGAGACGAATTTTGAAGTTCCTCAATCATTTTATTATAGGTGTTAATCATTGTTTCAGAATGTTTAAATACTATTTCACCTTCAGGTGTTAAAGTAACTCCTTTATTACTTCGGTTAAGAAGCTTTACATTTAATTTTGTTTCAAGTTTTGATAGCTGTTGACTTAACGCGGATTGGGATATATGAAAGTTTTTAGCAACACTTGATATGCTTTTAGATTTAGCAACTTCATGCAAATATACCAAACTATCTATATTATTCATAACATTCTCCTCTATTATTGTATAATAGTATATTATAGATAGTTTTTTAATAAAAATCAAAAAAAATTCTTTAATAACAAAAAAAATCTAAATGATTATATTAATCATTTAGATTTTTACAATTTAGCAACATATTTTGCTAAATTATGCTGTTTATTACATTTTTGTATGCATTAAGTGTTTTTTCAGCTGTTTTATTCCATGAAAACTCTAAACTTTTTTCATAGCCTCGATTAGATAACTTGTCTTTATATTCTTGATTGTTAAGTAGTGAAACAATAGATTCACATAATTCATCATTATTAAAAGGATCAATTAAAATAGCGTTATCACCTGTAACCTCTGGAATGGAGGTTAGGTTTGATGTTATTACAGGTGTTTTACAGCTCATAGCTTCAAGTGGTGGAAGTCCAAAGCCCTCATATAATGAAGGATAGACAAAAGCTTCAGCTCCGTTATATAAAATAGGTAAAATATCATCATTTAGATAACCAGTAAAAAATACTAAATCCTCCATATTTAACTCTCTTACTAATTGAACAAGTTTTTGACCTTCATCTTTTACAGCACCACCTAAAAGAAGAACATGAGGAATAGTTAAATCTTTATTTATTTTTTTAAAGGCAAGTATAAGTTCACGAACATTTTTTCTTGAACTAAATCCTCCTATGTACAATATATATGGCTTATCTATTTTAAAGGTATCCTTTACAAAATTTTTACAAAATACTTTGTCTAATGGCTTAAAAGAACTATTTGCAGCTAAAGGAGTAACAAAAATTTTATCAGCAGGAAATCCGTTGAAAAACTTTAATATATCTTGCTTTGAATACTCAGATACAGTAATTATTCCTTTTGCAGATTCAATAATTGTAGGCATATTTTTAAGAAAGTTTGCAAGATAGCCCTTACCAGTTGTTTGTGGTAATACATATGGAATCAAATCGTGAAGAGTAACTATGCAATTAGTTGAGTAATTAGAGTTTAAGCCTATACCATTTTGAGGTATATGATGTAAATCAATATTATTATTAAGGGTATAGTTAGGAAAATAGAAATTTTCATAAAAGCTCCCATGCTTTCTAGAGGAAAAGACTATTTTACTATTTTGTGTTTTGTAATTTGAATAATTTTCACCAGTCCAAAAGAGTGTATAATTATTTTTTTTATCTATATTAAGTAATTCTCGAACTACATTTTCAGTGTATGTTCCAATTCCAGTTCCTCTGTATAGATTAATTCCTCTAGCGTCTATAGAAATTTTCATAAAGTATCCTCCTTTTATTTCATATATATTATAGATATTAATAAATTAAATATATATAACAAGATATTATTGAAATTTTAATTATGTGATAATAAACACACTAAAATAAAAAGAAACATATAATAAATAATTAGAAATAGTGGGGAGATATTTATGGATCTTTTATATTTGAAAAAAACCTTAGAAAAGAGCTACTTATTAGAAATCGTAAATATAGAAAAAGTTAAAAACACATATAAGATAGAAACTAAGGAGGGAGATTACTGTATAAAAATAGTTAAGTATCAGTACTCTCATTTTTCTTTTATTTTTTCAGCTATAAAACATCTTCAAGATAAAGGATTTGAAAAAATACCTGAAATAATTAATACTCGGGATAATCGAGGATATATCCAATTAGGTGGAAATTATGCATATTTAACAAAGTGGATTTCATCGAGAAGTAGTAGATATGAAGATTTAGATGAATTAAAAAGAGTATCAGAGAAGTTGGGTGAACTTCATAAATGCAGTGAAGGATTTATATTAGATGAGGGAATGAAACCTAGAATTGGATGGTATTCTTGGATAAAGGTATTTGAAACAAGGTGTGAAGAAATATTAGATTTTAAAAGAAGAATTAGTCAAAAGGCATATAAATCTGAATTCGATAATATATACCTAAAAGCAATGGAGGATGAATTACGGAGGGGAGCTCATTCAATTTTAGAATTAAAGGAAAATAAGTATAAGGAAATAATGGATAAGGAAGTAGTTAAAAGAGGGTTTTGCCACCATGATTTTGCTCATCATAATATATTAATAGATGAGAACAGTTGCATAAATATAATAGATTTTGATTATTGTATATTGGATTCACATTTACATGACGTATCATCATTACTTATAAGAGCTATGAAGGGTGGAAATTGGGATAATAAAATTGCAAATATTATATTAGATAGTTATAGCAATACACATACACTTTATGAAGAGGAATTAAAGTTAATTAAAGGGTTTATAAGGTTTCCACAAGGATTTTGGCAAATAGGTCTACAATATTATTGGGAGCAACAACCTTGGGGAGAGGAATTTATGGTAAATAAAATAAATAAGTATCTAAAGGATAGAGAAAAGAGGGAAGAATTTGTAGATACTTTTTTTAGGTGATTAGGAGGGGATTGAAATAAAGCGAGAAGACATATATTCATATTTTTATAATAAAAATATAGAAATATTAGATAGTAGTTTTAAGGGTGATGATAAAACAACTACTGAAGCTATATCAAAACAATTAGACTTAATTGTTGAGTTTCATAATTTAGTTAACCCTTATGTTGAAAATTTACTTCCTAGAGTTGGGTCATCTATTGGAAAGGATATAGAATCCTATAAGGTTCAACTAAAAAAATTATATATGGATTTAAATTATAAAAAAAGTATAGCAAGTTCTAGTATAGTAGATGAATATATAATAAAAAATGGGAAGGAATTTATAAATAGGGGTGAACTATCAATAAATCATGTTTTAAAAAGCAATTATATGGATTTAATAAAAAGAAGCATGAGGAATTATGAAGTATGCCTAGTAAGAGTTGACCAAGGAAACTTGAAAAAGACTGATAGTGGATTAAATATAGGATCAATAAAATATTTAACTTACAATTTAATTGAAAATGATTTGTATAGCTATATAAAGAGGATAAGAAGAAGAAATAGTGATATTGACTTAGAATCTTTAATAGTTAGTTATGTTCAAAAATCATTATTAAATAATGATAGTATTGAATATTTAAAAGGATTAGCGTCATATCCTTTTGAAACTTTAAAAGTATGGGATAAGTATTTAAGGGGAAGAGACTTACTAACGGAAGATGAATATATTGATCTTTTTAGCAAGGCTAAGATTATAGATGGGAAAAGTATAATAATTTAGTGGAGGGATTTTGTTGGTTAATAAAACAAGATATATTGAAAAAAATATATTGTGTAAATATGACTTAAGTGAAGAGTTTTTTAGTGAGTTAGGTATTGAGGTAACTGATGTAATTCCATTAAGAAAAATATTTATTTTAACAACATCTGAAGGAAGAAAAATTTTAAAATTAGTTAACTCATCCGAAGCTAAGCTTAAATTTATAGATACGGCATTAGAGTATGTATCGAATAAATATTCGCATGTGTTAAAATATTATAAAAATAAACATGGAGAAATATATATAAAATGGAATGGTGAAACTTATGTTCTGTTAGATATGATAGATGGAAGAGAAGCAGGATTTAACAATCCAATAGAAATTGAAATGTGTGCTAAAGCAATGGCTAATATGCATGAAGCTTCTAAATATATATTTGATGAGTTAGATAGCAATATAATAAAGGGAAATGTTGGAGCTTATGTTCCAGAAGAATTTAAGAAATCATTAAAAGATATGTTAGATTTAAAGGCATTTGTAGAAAAATTTAAATATAAAAATAAATTTGATAAGTTGTTTTTAGAAAATGTAGATAGTAGTATAGAGTATATAAAAAGATCAATTGAGCTTTTGTCAGTATCAAATTATAATGTGTTATTAAATGATAAAGAAAAAAGAGTATTATGTCATAATGATTTGGCACATCATAATTTTATTATTGATGGAGAGAATGTTGAGATAATAGATTTTGATTATTGTAATATTGATATGAGAATAGTAGATATAACCAACTATATTATAAAAGTAATAAAGAATTTAGCTTACGATAGTGAAAAAGTAGAAATTATATTTAATGCATATAATAGCATATCTGAAATAAGTAGTGATGAAGTAAAGGTTTTATATGCGTTAATGACATTTCCAAAAGACTTTGTAACTATAGTTAGAGATTACTATTATAAACAAAAAACATGGGAGCAAGAGGTATTTTTAAGTAGATTTAATAATAAGCTATCAAATGAAGTATATAGAAAAGAATTTTTAGAGAATTTCATATTTAGATTTGAAAAATATTTTTATTAGAAAGTAAAGGGCATCTTATTAGATGCCCTTTGTTAAATCAGAGAGTATTTATAATTTTTTTATAAGAGTGAATAGTTTTTAAAGCTGTTTTTTCCCATGAAAAATAAGAACTTGTAATAAATCCACTATTAATCATATTTTCTCTAAGTATATTATCATTAATAACTTTTTCTATAGAAATTGATAGTTCTACAACATCATATGGGTTAACTAGAAGTGCAGAATTGTTACAAACTTCAGGTAATGATGTAATATTTGAAGATATTACAGGAGTACCACAAGCCATAGCTTCAAGTGGTGGTAGTCCAAATCCTTCATAAAAAGAAGGATAAACTAGTAATTCAGATGCATTATAGAAAATAGGAAGTTTTTCAAGGGGAATAAAATCGGTAAAAATTACAGAATCAGAAATTTTTAAATCCTCTGCCCGTTTTTTATATATATCATAGGACAATCCTTTTTTGCCTGTAATAATTAACTTTAAGTTATTTTTAATTTCATTGTTCAAAAGTGAAAATGATTCTATAAGACCAATTATATTTTTTCGGGGGCTAAATCCTCCAACATAAAGAATAAACTTATCTTTTATACCATATTCAGTTTCAATTATTTTCTTGCAGCTCACTTTATCTAGGGGTTTATATATTTCTTCTGCTGCAAGATGTGTAACAAATATTTTAGATTCTGGAAATCCAAATTCTTTGGCAATATCTTTTTTTGAAAACTCTGAAACTGTTATTATTCCATTACAGTTACTTATAATTTCAGGAAGTTTTTCATTAAAAATTTTAAGATATCTATCACTAACTGTTTTAGGCATCTTTAGGGGGATTATATCATGCAAAGTAATAACAGTAGGGCATTTTATCTTAGATGAAAGTCCTACTCCGTTTTGGGGCACATGATAAAGATCCGTAGTATCACTATTAAAGATGTTAGGAACTTGTACCTCCTCCCAAAAATTATTATTGGACATAGCTTTTACAGATTCCACTGAAAAATTATCACCTAAGTTAAGAGCGGAGCCCTCAGGTAGAAATATTGAATAATTATTTTTTGAATCAACTTTATTTAAATTTGATATTAGTTGATAGGTATATGTTCCTATACCAGTACCTCTATACCATTTGGCCGCTCTTCCATCTATACCTATTATCATGATTTAATCCTTTCACATTGGTTTTAATTTATTATATTATATATAGTTAAAAAATGTTAATAAAAGAATGATTATATACATATAAATATAGAGGGGGTGAGCACTATGATGAGAGAATTTGAAATAGAAAGACAATTTGATATTAAAATCGAAGTTATAAAGGCTAACAAAGGGGTGTACTATCTGAAGACAAATAAGGGAGAGCGATGTTTAAAGAAAATAAATTATGGTCCTCAAAAATTATTGTTTGTTTATGGTGCTAAGGAACACTTAATAAATAATGGATTTGAAGGTGTAGATAAATATTTTTTAAACATAGAAGGAGAGCCATATGCTCTAGTAAATGAAGATTTATATACTTTATCAGAGTGGTTAGATGGAAGAGAATGTGACTTTCATAACATAGATGAGGTTAAGCTTGCAGCAAAAACATTAGCGAGAATGCACGAAGCCTCAAAGGGATACGATCCACCAGAAAACTCAAAATTAAAAAGTGACTTAGGTAGATGGCCTCACCTTATGACAAAAAGAATAAAGTCTCTAGATAAAATGAGAGACATGGTAAGAAAAAAGAATAGTAAAAATAACTTCGATTTATTATATCTTAAATCAATGGAATTTTATAAAGAAATGGGAAAGAAAGCATTAGATACTTTGGTTGAATCAAATTATTATGAGCTTTGTGAAATGGCAGAAACAGATAAGAGCTTTTGTCATCATGATTATACCTATCATAATATAATACTAGGGGAAAATGAAAACACCCATATTATTGATTTTGATTATTGTAAAAGAGAAATAAGATCCTTTGATATTTCAAATTTTATGATTAAAGTATTAAAAAGAGTAAATTGGGACATTAATTTTGCCAGTGGAATAATAGACTCATATAATGAAATATCTCCTCTAAGAGAAGAAGAGTACAAGGTATTATATGCATATCTTCAATTTCCACAAAGATATTGGAGGTTAGCTAATAGATATTATTATAATGAGGTTAACTGGGGGCAAAATACATTTAGTAATAAAATAGAAGGAATAATAAATGAGCAAGAGCATTGGTTAAACTTCTTAGAACAATTTAAAACTAGATACTCTTTATAATAAAAAAGTGCCATAGGCACTTTTTTTGTGAACATGTTCAAATAAGTTGCATATAATAAAAGATAATTAATAATCATAAGAGGTATAATGTGGTTATAGGTGACTTAGTTGTTAGAAAATCATATGATAAGGATATTACTTTTAAAATTATCGATATAAGAGAGGATGAAGATGGTAATCCAGTGTATATTTTAAAAGGAATAAGTATTAGGATTATTGCAGATTCAAAAAAGGATGATTTAGAAAAAGTAGATGATAATTTTATTGGAAAAAAGGAAAAAATATTAAATACTAGGGTGAGCTCTGCTATAAAAAAAGCTATATCTCTTAGGGGGGATACTGAGGCTATGAAATGTATAGAAAATAGAGGCAATAAAAATCACAAGGCATCTACAGATAAAAATTTAATGTTTGGGAGACCAGGAAAAATTCTTCATGTTGATGGTGATAGTCAATATTTAGAAACTTGTTTAAAGGTATATAAACAATTATCTCTAGAAGCAGTTGGTGTATCGATATCGGAAAGAGAGCAGCCCGAAAAAATTTTAGAACTAGTAAAGGAAGTAAAACCAGATATAGTTGTTTTAACTGGGCATGATGGTGTACTTAAAACAACAGATGATTATTTAAACTTAGATAATTATAGAAATTCAAAGTACTATATGGAAGCAGTGAGACTATTAAGAAATTATAATTCAAGCTATGATGAATTGGTTATTTTTGCAGGAGCTTGCCAAAGTTGTTATGAATGTATGTTAGATGCAGGAGCAAATTTTGCTAGTTCACCAAATAGAGTTTTGATTCATTGTTTAGATCCTGTATTTGTATGTGAAAAAATTGCATATACAAGAATAGATAAAGTTGTATCTATAACAGATGTGATTGATAATACAATTACGGGCATAAAGGGAATAGGAGGGCTTCAAACTAGAGGGAAGTACAGGGAAGGATACCCTAAGTCAAAATATATATAAGTAATAATCATATTGGCTGCTAACAAAAGTTTAGTATGTGTGCAGTCAATTTTTGTATTGCAAATAAATATTAATAATCTGAATAAAAAAAAATATATTAGAAATAATAATAGAGGAAAGTTATTTATAGTAAGTTAAAAGTTTACATTGACAAAATGCTTATAAAAGTGGTAAAATGTAAATTTTGATTGACATAAAAAGGAAATAAGTGTATAATAAATACAGAAAGAAGGTGTTTATATGGAAAAGTTAAAAACTATTGCCACTATAAAGAGAGACATAGAGGATCACTTAGGCGAAAAAGTAACTCTTAAAGCAAATGGTGGAAGAAAGAAGATCCTAGTAAACAACGGAGTAATTGAAAGTACTTATCCAAGTATTTTTGTAGTAAGATTAGAAACTGACAATGATAGAACTGTTACATACAGTTACTCAGATGTATTGACAAAGACTGTGCAATTATATTTTGCTATATAAAAAAGAATCTCGCTTAGCGAGATTCTTTTTTTTATGTAATTAAGCATAAATAGTATTTTATTTTAATATATATAACATATATAAATATTTATAAAAAAAAGAAAGATGGTGGGTTTCCATCTTTCAACTATGGTATAAAAGGGTATTGAGAATTTATGAGAGGTTATATGGTCAATAACCATCTTTATAATACGACATATTTCTACTGATGTCAACATTAAGTTTTAAAATATATTATAAAAACAATTAAAAAGAATTTAATTCGACAAAAAGTCTTAATCCGAAAGCAAATATTGAAGAAAAAAAAAGAACGTTTTACTTTTTTGATAAAGAGAATGTGGAAACATTCAGGTTAAATATGAATAAATATATAGCAGTGCAAATATAAATAATATTAGGTATTCTGTGGGAGGGATAGTATGTCACAAATAGATGTAATCAAAGAAAATATTCAATATGAACAATTACTTAGGGAAAGTTCTTCTAATCATGTATTAAAAGGTGAGTATTTAATAAGAGATTCTCATCCAGATATGAAAGAAGTTTTAGGTGTCGATACTAAAGCAAATATAACCAACAAAGAAATAGTTGGAGATAAAGTAATGGTAGAGGGGCAATTAAACTATACAGTTTTTTATTTACCAAAAGAAGAAGTATCTTCAGATTCTCCATCAAGTAAGATACATTCAGTAGTATTTACTGAAAAGTTTGCAAATTATCTTGAGTTGGATAATGATGAACATAAAATGTTATGCGAAGTAGAATGTGAAGTAGAACATATTGAAGTAAGCTGGATGAATGAAAGAAAAGTTGGAATAGACGGTTTACTTTCACTAAAGTGGGAATTATATAAAAAAGGTGATATTGAGTATGTAAAAGATATTGAAGGAAAAGAAGACATTCAAGTTCTTAAAAAAGAGGAAATAGTTAATGGTATAAAAGGTAAAAAAGATTTAGAGCTTATGGGAAAAACTATGATAAAGGTTACTATGGATAAGCCTGAAATAGATGAAATTCTAAAATGCTCAATGTATCTTCATAAAAAAGAATTTAAATTAGGACAAGATAAAGTATATATTGGTTGTTACTGTAAGATAGAAGTATTGTATAAAGGAAAAGAAACAAAGGAAGTGGTAAGTTTACATGAAGATGTATATTTATCTAAGGAAGAGGAATTAGTTGGTGCAAGTAATGAAATGATAAGCACTATGAATTTAGGAATAAAAAATAGTGAATGTAGCGTTTCAGCAGATGATTTAGGTGAAAATAGAGTTGTAAATGTAGAGTTCTTAATAAATGGAGAAGCGAAAGTATATTCAAAAGAAAAAATTGAATTGCTAGATGATGCATACTCACCAAGTATGGCTATTGATTTAGTTAAATCAAATAATGAAATTGGAATAATCCATGGAACTAATTCAATGGAAGTTATGGTTAAAGATAATATGTACTTAAAGGATGAAAACCAAAAGATTGAGCAAATAATTTGCACATCAGGTTCTCCAATAGTAATAGATAAGATTGTAGAACAAGATAAGGTAAAAGTTGAGGGTGTAATAAAGGTTAACGTATTATATAAAACATCAGATGAAGAGAATTGCTATGGAATGATTAATGGAGAAGTTCCATTTGGAGCTACTATAGATATTAAGAATGCAAAAGAGGGAATGGATGTCATCGCTAAAGCAACCTTAGAAAATATTGAGGCAACTATAGAAGCTAATACAATAGCTATAAGAGCTACTATATGTGTTACATCTAAAGTATGTTATAAGGTTAATAAGAAATGGGTAGTAGATATAACTGAAGGAGCAGAAGGTAAAAAAGAGAAAAATGCTTCAGTAATTATTTACTCAATAGGTGAAGGCGATAAGCTTTGGGATATAGCTAAGAAGTATGGGACAACAATTGAAGAATTAATGAAGATAAATGATATGGAAAGCCAAACTGAATTAGAAGCAGGGAATAAGATAATAATTCCTGGAAGAGCTATATTTTAATAAGTTAATAACTAAATTTTAAGAAAGCTATTTAGCATTTATAATGCTAAATAGCTTTTTATTTATAGTAAATTAAATGTTATTGAATAATAATAAATAATCATGGATAAAATAAGAAATGCATGATTAGAGGTGAATTTATGAGTGAAAAAATAAATGGAAACTTAATAATAATTGGTGGAGCAGAAGATAAAGAGGGAGATAAAGAAATTTTAAAAAGAGTATGCAATTCAATCGATAAAGAGAAGGATAGTATTTTGGTTGCAACTGTTGCAACAGAATATCCTAAGGAAGCTCTAGAAAAGTATAGAAAAGTATTTAAGGGCTTAGGGGCTAAAAATATAAGAGGTCTGGATATAGTAAATAGGATGGACTCATTTAATGAGGACAATATAAAACTAGTGAAAGATGCTGATTTAATATTTTTCACTGGAGGAGATCAATTACGTATAACTAGCTTATTAGGGGGGACCCCAATCTATGATTCACTTATAGAAGCATCTGGGAATGGATGTATTATTGTTGGTACATCAGCTGGTGCATCTGTTATGAGTGACACTATGATTGTTGAAGGTAAAGATGAAGAATCTCCAAGAAAATGTACATTAAAAATGTCTTCAGGATTAGGTCTTGTAGAAAATGTGATAATAGATCAGCATTTTGCTCAAAGAGGAAGAATAGGAAGATTATTAACAGGAATAGCACAAAATCCTGAAGCTTTAGGTGTAGGTATAGATGAAGATACTGCAATTATAGTTTCTGATAAAGGGATTGCTGAAGTTGTAGGAACTGGTGCTGTATATTTTATAGATGGTACTGGAATAACTCATACAAATGTTTCAGAACAATATTCTGATGAATTATTGAGTATGTTTAATGTTAAATTACATGTTCTTAAAGAAGGAAATAAGTTTAATCTTTTGACTAAGGAACCTTTTGAGGAGGAAATTAATAAAAATGAAAACAATAAAAAGTAGGGTATATGAAGGGCGAAATATATACTCACATAAAAAATGCATTAGAATCGATGTTGATTTAGAAGGATATTGTGAAATACCAAGTAAAGATATTGAAGATTTTAATTTTAACTTAGTAAGCATGATTCCAGAATTAAATACTCATAGATGTGGAATAGATGAAGAAGGTGGATTTGTAAAAAGATTAAACGAGGGAACTTATTTAGCTCATATATGTGAACATATAATAATAGCACTACAAAATAAATTAGGAATAGAAGTAGTGTATGGAAAAGCTAGAGAAATAAAAGATGACTTATACTATATAGTTTTTCAATACGAATATGCTAAAACAGGGCTAGAATGCTCAAGGTTAGCTATAGATATAATAAATGCTTTAATAGAAAAAAGACCTATAAATTATGATGAGAGAATTGAACTTATAATAGATGTATTAAGAGAAGAAGAAATAGGACCTAGTACAAAAGCTATTTGTAATGCAGCAGGAGAGTTTAATATTCCTATAATGAAGTTAGGAGATAGCAATTTCTATCAATTAGGATATGGTAAGAAAGCAAAGATAATAGAGGCTTCTATAGTAGAAGGAACTAGTTGCGTTGCTGTAGATATTTCTTGTGACAAACTACTTACTAAAAATCTTTTAGAAATACAAAGTATTCCAGTTGCTAGAGGAGAAAAAGTTTATAATATTATAAATTTATTAAAAGCTGGAGAAAAAATAGGTTATCCTTTGGTTTTAAAGCCTCAATATGGTAGTAAGGGAAATGGAGTAATTGTAAATATAAGAGACGAAAAGGAATTAGTAGCAGCATATGAAAAGCTAAGAAATAATTTTAACGATTTAATACTTGAAGAATATCACCAAGGAAATGATTATAGAGTTTGTGTAGTTGATTATAAGGTAGTAGCTGCATCTTTAAGAAGACCGCCTTTTATAATAGGAAATGGTATAGATACAGTAAGGTCTTTAATAAATAAATTGAATTCAAATCCGTTAAGAGGATTTGATCATGAAAAACCATTAACTAAAGTAAAAATTGATAGTGAAGTAGAAAAATATTTATTTAATCAAGGTGCAAGCTTACAAACTATATTAGAGAAAGATAAAAAAGTATATTTAAGGCAAAATGCAAATCTTTCTACAGGTGGAGATTCAATAGATGTAACAGATATTATTTCTGAAGAAAATAAGGATATATGTATAAGGGCAGCTAAAGCAATAGGATTAAATATTTGTGGAATTGATATATGCACAAGTGATATATCAATGCCTATAAAAGATAATGGAATAGTTATGGAAGTAAATGCAGCTCCAGGATTAAGAATGCATGAAAATTCAAATGACAATATAAGAAGACCTGTTGGAAAAGAAATAATTGATATGTTATATGATGGAAAACCGGATAACATTCCTGTAATATCCATAACGGGAACCAATGGTAAGACAACTACAACAAGAATTATAAGTCATATATTATCTAAAATGGGCTATAGTATTGGAATGACAAGTACAGAGGGAATTTATATAAATGGAAGATGTATAGATAAGGGTGATGATACTGGTGTAGAGAGCGCTAAGGCTGTATTACTTAATAAAGACGTAGATGTTGCTGTATTAGAAACGGCTAGGGGGGGATTAATAAGAAAAGGCCTAGCTTATGATTTAGCTGATATAGCTGTTATCACTAATATAACAGAAGATCACTTAGGTATAGATGAAATTAATACAATGGAAGACTTGTGTCATGTTAAATCATTAGTAGGTGAAGCTGTAAAGGAAAGTGGATATGTTGTTTTAAATGCAGATGATAAATGGAGTATGAAAATTATCGATAGAATAGAAAAAAGAAAGATTTACTTTAGTAAGGATAAGGAAAATACTTTTATAAAAAATAATATAGCAAATGGAGAAATTGCTATTTATACAGATGAAAATTGGATTACTATATTTAATAGAGGAAAATATTATAATGTTATAGATATAAATAAAATCCCTATAACATTAGATGGAAATTTAGAATTTAATATAGAAAATATACTTGCGGCATGTGGTGCATTAGTAGCTTTAGAAGTGGATTACTGTATGATAAAGAATGGATTAGAAAGTTATGAGTTGAATTCAACTCAAAATATTGGAAGGTTCAATATTTATAATGTAAATGGTGTTAATGTAGTGTTAGATTATGGTCATAACATAGAGGGATATAAAGCTGCACTATCATCTGTTAATAGGATAAATAAAGGAACGTTATATGGAATTATTGGTATTCCGGGAGATAGAAGCGATGATATGGCTATTCAAATAGGAAAGTTATCTTCAGAGTTGTTAGATTATGTAGTTATTAAAGAAGACAGATACAAGAGAGGAAGAAAAGAAGGAGTAGTTGCTAATTTGATTTTGGAAGGAATTAAAAAAGCAAGAGGTGAAAATAAAGCTACTGTAATATTAGATGAGGTAGAAGCGTTAGAGGAGATATTACTAAAAGCAAATAAGGATGATACTGTAATAGTATTTTTTGAAGAGATAGAACCTCTAATAAGGGTTATGAATAATATTAATGATAAAAAAGATGATTTTGATAGAGATAATAAACTATCAGTATAAAAGTTATCCTTTCATAGGTTTACTATATTAAAAAAAATATATATAATTGTTTTAATAAGGTGAAACCTAGTAAGAGTAGGAAAGGATTGGAATATATGAAGATAAAGGCATATGCTAAAATTAATATATCCTTAGATATAGTTGGGAAGAGAAAAGAAGATGGATATCATTTACTAAGAATGATAATGCAAAACATAGATTTGTATGATGAAATTAACATAGAAAAACAAAAAAAGGGAATAGATATAAAATGCAATAAGGCATATGTTCCTACAGATGAAAGAAATTTAGCTTATAAAGCTGCAAAGTTATTTAAGGATACTTATAACATAGAAGAGGGGGTGTACATAAATATAAAGAAGAATATACCTGTTGCAGCTGGATTAGCAGGTGGAAGTACTGATGGAGCAGCTGTTTTAAAAGCTATGAATGATATGTTTAATGTTAATGCGTCAGATGATGAATTAATGACATTAGGATTAAAATTAGGAGCAGATATACCTTATTGTATAAAGGGTGGAACTGCATTGTGTGAGGGTGTAGGAGAAGTAGTTACTTCTTTAGAGCCATTTAAAGATAAAATAGTTGTTTTAGTTAAACCACCTTTTGGAGTATCTACTAAGGCTGTTTATCAAGAATTTGATTTAAGCAAGGCTATAAATCATCCGAAAAATGAAGAATTAATCCAAGCAATGAAAAATGATGATTTAAATTTTGTAGCAAATAATATGAAAAATTTACTTGAAAATGTTACATTAAGAAAGCATAAGCTTATCATAGGTATTAAAGAAGAAATGAAGACGTTAGGAGCTTTAGGAGCAATGATGAGTGGTAGTGGCCCTACAGTATTTGCATTCTTTGATGATATGTTAAAAGCTCAAAGGTGCTTTGAAAAAATGAAAGATAAATATGATGATGTATTTTTAACAAGAACAATTTAAAAATATATGTTTAAACCTCCTTATTGTGGCAATACTTTAGCTATAAGGGGGTTTAAATTATGAAAAAGTATTTAATGGTTATTTTATTAATAATAGTTACAATAGGTTCAACAGTAGGTTGTGTTAATAGTGAGAGTGGACAAGGCTTAGAAAATAAAAATGAGTTAATTTATGAAGATATAGTGGATGAAATAATAAGATTTCATGTTATTGCAAATAGTGATAGTGAAGAGGATCAAGCTTTAAAGTTAAAGGTGAGAGATGAAATCATAAAATATACATCAGAAAAGATTAGTAAATCAAGTAGCTTAGAAGATGCAAGAGAAATAATACTGGAAAATCAAGAAGAAATAAATGAAATTGCAAAAAATGTAGTGAAAGAAAATGGATATGACTATCCAGTAGAAAGCACTTTATCTAGAGAAAATTTTCCAGACAAGATGTATGGAGATTTAATATTTCCACAAGGTGAGTATGAAGCTTTTAGAGTTTTAATTGGTTCTGCAAGTGGACAAAATTGGTGGTGTGTTATGTTTCCACCATTATGTTTTGTAGATGAAACAAAGGATGCTGTAGATAGTAATAAAACTGAGGAAAATTTAGAGCAAGCTTTAAATGGAGATGATAAAGGGGAGAAAAAAATTCAATTTAAATCAAAGATTATGGAAAAAATAAAATCAAAAGACAAAAAAGTCAATAAATAATAGTTTGAGTAAAAATTTATTTCTTGATTAATTTTAATAACAAAATTAAACTATAAATATAAAAAAACTAGGGGGAACAAAAATGACAAGAGCATTAGCGATGGTATCAGGTGGATTAGATAGCATATTAGCAGCAAAATTAATAAAAGAACAAGGAATAGAAGTTATAGGTATATGTTTTAGATCATATTTTTTTAGTGAAGAAAGTGCTATAAAGATGACAAAGCAAATTGATATACCTTTAGAAGTAATTGATTTTTCACATGAACATATGAATATGGTTAAAAATCCAAAGCATGGATGGGGAAAAAATATGAATCCATGTATTGATTGTCATGCAATGATGATGAAATATGCAGGTGAAATGTTAGAAAAATTTAATGCTGATTTTATAATTACTGGCGAGGTTTTAAACCAAAGACCAATGTCTCAAAACAAGCAAGCATTAAATACAGTAAAAAAAGAATCAGGATTTGCAGATAAAATACTTAGACCTTTATGTGCATTAAATCTTGAAGAAACAGAAATGGAGCGTAGTGGATTAGTAGATAGAAGTAAACTATTAAAAATCTCAGGAAGATCAAGAAAGCCACAAATGGAATTAGCAGAAAAGTGGGGAATTACAGAATATCCATCACCAGCTGGAGGATGTAAATTAACAGAGCCTAATTATGCTATAAGATTAAGAGAAATGCTAAACCATAAGGGTGATTTAACGGAAAATGAAATATCGTTATTAAGATATGGTAGAAGATTTAGATTAAATGAAAAAAGCATAGTAATAGCTGCTAGAACTAACGACGAAGTTGAAAAGATAAAAGAGTACATAGATGGTAGTTACATAGCATTCCACACATCAAAACACACTGGTTCTTTAATTGTTTTACAAGGAGAAGCTAGTGAAGAGGCTATTAATTTTGCAGCAAGAACAGCTGTAAGATATAGCAAGGGTAGAGATGAAGAGAATGTAGAAGTTAAGTATGGGAATTTTGGAACTAAATTTGATAACTTTGTAAATGTAGATCCTATATCAGATGAAGAATTACAAAAATATTTAATTGTTTCAAAATAAAGGAGAAGTTATGGAAAAAAGTGCAATAATTTCAGTTAAAAGCTTTACTGAAATAGATAAAAATGATGTTATTGAAGTTGTTACTCCAGGTAAGTTTATAGTTAATGATGAAGAATTTATAGCTATTTATGATGAAACAGAGATTTCAGGAATGGCTGGAACGAAGACTACTTTAACTATTAATAAGGAAAATAATAAATTTTCATTAGAAAGAGAAGGAACAACAACAACAAAAATGGAGTTTGAAAAGGGAGAAACATCAATTTCTTTATATAATACTCCGTATGGAATGATGGACTTACAAATATATACTGATTACTTAGAAATTGATATGAAAGAAGATGGCGGAGATATAATTGCTAAATATTCTATGTCATTATCAGGGCAACCGCCAATAATGACTAAAATATCAGTAAATATAAAAATATAAAGATAATATTCAATAGATTTTATAAAAATATATATTAATACATTTTAAAAGAGCAGCTAATAAGATAATAAATCTTTTAGCTGCTTTATATTTTAGATTTTTTAAAAATTTAATTAAACGTTTACTGAAAAATAAATAAAAAACATCACAAAAAACACTAGATTTTAAATCTAGAATGTGATAGTATATGTTTTATGATTTTGGATATAAATTACCCAGTTTATTTTATGGGGTAATTATGATTATACTAATAGATAAGGGGTGTGTCAACCCTTTTTTAAAAAATAACTTTCATAGGAGGAAAATATGAAGACTAAATATGTATTTGTAACAGGTGGAGTAGTATCATCATTAGGAAAAGGGATAACTGCAGCGTCTTTAGGTAGATTATTAAAAAATAGAGGGTTAAAGGTTTCTATTCAAAAATTTGATCCATATTTAAATGTAGATCCAGGAACTATGAGTCCTTATCAACATGGTGAAGTTTTTGTAACAGATGATGGAGCTGAAACAGATTTGGATTTAGGTCACTATGAGAGATTTATAGATGAAAATTTAAGTCAAAACAATAATGTAACAACAGGAAGAATTTATTGGTCAGTTATTTCAAAGGAAAGACGCGGAGAATACTTAGGTGGAACTGTTCAAGTTATACCTCATATAACTAATGCAATAAAAGAAAGAGTTTATAAGGTTGCAAAAGAAAAAGATGTAGATGTAGTTATTACTGAAATTGGTGGAACAGTAGGAGATATAGAGTCTCAACCATTTTTAGAAGCTATAAGACAAATTAAGTATGAAGTAGGAAGAGAAAATGTATGCTTTATACATGTTACATTAGTGCCTTACTTAGGAAAAGCTGGTGAGTTAAAAACTAAGCCAACACAACATTCAGTAAAGGAATTAAGAAGTATAGGTATTCAGCCAGATATAATTGTTTGTAGATCTGAAAAAGAAATATCAGATGATTTAAAATCTAAGATAGGATTATTCTGTAACTTAGAAGGAAGATGTGTAATTCAAAATTTAGATGCAGAACATTTATATGAAGTGCCATTAATGTTACATAAAGAAGGTTTAGATAGATTAGTTTGTGAAAAATTAGAATTAGGATGCAGAGATATTGATAATACTGAATGGATCAATATGGTGAATAAGGTTAAAAATTTAAAGGATAATGTTAAGATAGCTTTAGTAGGAAAATATGTTGAACTTCATGATGCATATATATCAGTAGTAGAAGCTTTAAATCATGGGGGATTAGCTAATGATTCTAATGTGGAAATAAAGTGGATAAATTCTGTAGATGTAACAGCAGAAAATGTTGATTCAATATTATCTGATTGTAACGGTGTATTAGTGCCAGGTGGATTTGGGGATAGAGGAATAGAGGGAAAGATAGAAGCTATAAGATGGGCAAGAGAAAATAAAAAACCTTTCTTCGGAATATGCTTAGGTATGCAATGTTCAGTAATAGAATTTGCAAGGAATGTATTAGGTTTAGATGGAGCTAATAGTTCAGAAATAGATCCTAATACAAAATTCCCAGTAATAGATATTATGTTAGAGCAACAGGATATTGAAGATTTAGGTGGAACTATGAGATTAGGACTATATCCTTGTAAATTAGAGGAAAATAGTACAGCATATAATGACTATAAAGATTCATTAATATATGAAAGACATAGACATAGATATGAATTTAATAATGAATTTAGAAACCAAGTTTCTGAAGCAGGGATGAAAATTGTAGGAACAAGTCCAGATAGCAAACTAGTAGAAATAGTTGAAATAGAAAATCACCCGTGGTATGTTTCAGCACAATTCCATCCAGAGTTAAAATCAAGACCAAATAATCCACATCCTCTATTTGTTGGCTTTATAAAAGCGGCAATAGAACAAAAAAAATAAGAAAAGACTTCGTTATTATAAAGGTACTGAAAAATTTTAAATTTTTCAGTACCTTTATTAATTAGAGAGTTTTTTATATATAAAGTTATAAACAGTTTTTAGATTTATTTAAATTAGATGTGAGTAAATTTGTAGATTGTTGGGGATAATTTAAATAATTAATAAGCTAAATTTGACTTGAAAAAATATTCCTAGTAGCACATAATAGAATATAAGAATGTCTGTAACATACATATCTTTTTTTAATTAAGTCTTAATAAGAATCCCAAAAGTTATTTGTTAAAATTGTTAGTAATTAAAAAGAAATTTTATTATATATAGATAGAAAATAGATTGAAGATAAATGTAATTTATCTTTATTATTTTGATATAAGGTGGAGGTGCCATGTTGACTAAAGAGATTTACGAAAAGAAAACTTTAGCAGAGCTAAAAGATATAGCTAAAGAATTAGGTATAAAGAATATAAGTAAAATGAAAAAGGGTGAACTTATAGATTCAATTATAGAAAGTGCTCCAAAAGCAATAGAAAAAGATGGTGTTATACTTAAGGAAAAAATAGCTCCTAAGGTTAAGAGTGAAGTTGAACCTACTACAGTTGTTAATTCTTATAGTAGAAATGAAAACACTGTTAATTCATATAACAGAAATGATAATATGGAAAATAAAGAAGAAAAAAGAGAAAGATTAAAAGTTATGATAAATGAATCTAATACTGCTAAAGGTGTATTAGAAGTCATGGAAAACAACAACTTTGGCTTTTTAAGATGTAATAACTATCAAACAGGAGAAAACGATATATATGTTTCACCATCTCAAATAAGAAGATTTAATCTTAGAACAGGGGATGAAGTAGAAGGAAAAGTTAGAGAAGCTAAGGATGGAGAAAAGTTTAAAGCATTACTTTTTGTAGAAAGAGTAAATGGTGAAAATCCGGAGAGAGCAGTAGGAAGAAAATCATTTGAGGTTTTAACGCCAATATATCCTCAAGAAAGATTGCATTTAGAAACTAATGATGGAAAAGATTTATCATCAAGATTAATGGATATAGTATGTCCGATAGGTAAGGGACAAAGAGGTATAATAGTAGCACCTCCTAAAGCTGGTAAAACTACTTTATTAAAAAAGGTAGCTCAAAATATATCAAGAAATTATCCAGAGGTTAAGTTAATAGTTCTTCTTATAGATGAAAGACCAGAAGAGGTTACAGATATGAAGAGATCTATTAATGGAGATGTAATTTATTCTACATTTGATGAAGAGCCACAAAATCATGCAAAAGTATCACAAATGGTTCTTGAAAGAGCTAAGAGAATGGTTGAGCAAGGAAAGGATGTTGTAATATTATTAGATAGTTTAACTAGATTATCTAGAGCTTACAACTTAACTATAACTCCAACAGGAAGAACACTTTCAGGAGGATTAGATCCAGGAGCTTTAATTATGCCTAAGAAATTCTTTGGAGCTGCTAGAAATATCGAAGAAGGTGGAAGCTTAACTATATTAGCTACAGCATTAGTTGATACAGGATCAAGAATGGATGATATGATATTTGAGGAGTTTAAGGGAACGGGAAACATGGAAGTTCATTTAGATAGAAGGCTTCAAGAAAGAAGAATATTCCCAGCAATAGATATCTATAAATCAGGAACAAGAAAAGAAGATTTAATATTAACTGAAGAAGAAAAAGAAGTAGCATATTCAATAAGAAGAGTTATGTATAGAGATGGAAATGTCGAAAATGTTACTGAAAAGCTAATTAATATGTTAACTAAAACTAAGGATAATAAAGAGTTTATAAGCATATTTAATAAAAATGATATAGATAAAAAATAATTAGATGTGGGATTTCCCACATCTAATTATTTTTTATAAGGAAATTTGCTATTGATACTATACCATCTTTAGAATAAGTACTTGATAAGTTGGAATATTTATTACGGATTTCATTTAATTCATTAGGGCAAGTGATTAGATTATCAATTACTAAATTTAACTCTAATAAATTATCAACATAAAGTGCATATCCATGAGAGGTTAGAAAATCAGTATTTTGAGTTTCTTGTCCTGGAATTGCAAATGGAATAAGTAAGGGTAACTTTTTATTTATGGATTCTGAAACAGTCAAACCTCCAGGTTTACTTATTATTAAATCAGAATAGTCCATAAGGGAATCAACATCTTTAGAAAATCCTAGGATATGTAGCTTTTTATCCTTTATAGATGTACCATATCTTTTTAGTAAGTCATCTTTTAAATTTTCATTATTGCCACAAACAACTGTTATTCTTAGTTTATGGGTATTGTTAAGGAGTTCTTTAAGAACATAAGAAATGTTTTTAAGTCCCATACTTCCACCCATAAGTAAAATGTTAAAGTATTCGCCATCCTTTGTTGAATACACTAATGGGTTAAAGGAACTAAATTCATTTTTTACTGGTATTCCTAGAGGAAATATTTTTGATTTTGAAATACCTTTAATAGCTAAATCATTTTTTGTATATTCACTAGCTGTTATATAAACATCTATATTTTCGTTGATATATGTAAAATGAGCTTTAAAATCTGTTACAATTACTATTTTAGGGATTGTAGATAGATTAGCTATAATACTTACTGAAATAGGATGAGTAGTTAAAATTACATCAGGATTAAATTCATATATAATTTTAGAAAGTCTTTTTTTAGTTAATAAAAAAAGAAAATATAAAAATTTATTAGTAAGATTATTATCGGTAATGTTATATAAAAAACCATAAAGATTGGGAAATACAGAAGCAGATAGAGAATAACCAGAAGTAAAAATCTTTCCTAAGACATTACTATTGTTTTGTAAAAAATCATGAACTAAAACTTCATAATTATTATTTTCAAAGGAATTAGCAATAGCTAATGCTGCTTGATTGTGACCTTCACCTGTTGAGGCGGTCAAAATAAGAATTTTTTTCATTTTAAAATAACACTCTCTTTTTTATAGTATTAAATATATTATTTTAAGTTTTCAAAAAGATATTTAATAATTTTAGGCAAGAAAAATGGGAAAGATATAATCTTTCCCAGAATTTCTATTTGTTAAGGTTGAATCTCTTGTTGAACTTGTCAACTCTTCCACCAACATCGATAATTTTTTGCTTACCAGTGAAGAATGGGTGGCATTTAGAGCATATTTCTACTTTAAGTTCATCTTTAACTGAACCAGTTGTAAAAGTATTTCCACATGCACACTTTACTACAGCTTCGTGGTTGTAATTTGGATGTATGCCTTCTCTCATATTTTTCACCTCTTTCGATTACTAAAATAACTTCTTGAGTATAGCATATGAAGTAAAAGCAGTCAAGGTGAGCGACATAATAAAAAAAACTTTTTAATGAATAGCTATAATGCTATAATCGTTATATATAACATGAGAAGGAGCGCGAAATAATGAGCAAATTGTACTTTAGATATGGAGCTATGAATTCAGGGAAATCAACCCATTTAATGCAAGTGGCACATAATTATGAAGAAAGAGGAATGAATGTAGTTCTAATAAAGCCTTCTACAGATAAAAAAGGTGGCGAAAAGCTAGTTTCTAGATTAGGTGTAGAAAGAAAAGTAGACTTAGTAATATATGAAAATGATGATATATTTGAAAGAGTTCAAGAGTACTCAAGAGAAAATGGAAATATTGATTGTATCTTAGTAGATGAGGTTCAATTTTTAAGAAAAAATCAAATTGATGAATTATTTAAGGTAGCAGTGGTTCTAGATATACCAGTAATTTGCTATGGGCTAAGAACAGACTTTAAATTAGAAGGATTTGAAGGAAGCTCTAGATTACTATTACTTGCACATAGTATTGAAGAAATGAAGACTATATGCAAATGTGGAAGAAAAGCTGTATTTAATGGGAGAAAAATAAATGGGAACTTTGTTTTTGAAGGTCAACAAATAGCAATTGATAATATAGATAACGTTGAATATGAATCATTATGCGGACATTGTTATTTTAAATATAAGGAAAATACTAAATAAATAATATGTGAGAGTGGGATGTATATGAAAAAGTGTGAGGTTGGAGGGCAAGCCGTAATTGAAGGAGTAATGATGAGGGGGACTAAAGGTCAAGCTACATCAGTGAGAACTCCAAAAGGCAAGATAGAAACAAAGCATGAAAATATAATACCTATTACTAAAAGATTTAAGGTTATAAATATACCATTTATAAGAGGAATATTTGTATTAATTGATTCATTAATAACAGGGATAAATACGTTAAATTATTCTGCATCATTTTTTGAAGAGGAAGAAGATTCAAAATTTGAAAAATGGCTTAAAAATAAGTTTGGTGAAA
This sequence comes from Clostridium sp., assembly GCF_051654825.1. GTDB lineage: Bacteria > Bacillota > Clostridia > Clostridiales > Clostridiaceae > Clostridium. The sequence continues at coordinate 43,908 of NZ_JBOFYU010000035.1, read as the reverse complement.
AGAGTAATGATATTATTGTAGGATTCACAATGATATTTTCATTATTTATGGCTATGGGTTTATTTTTAGCTATACCTACAGCAATAGCATCTTTATTTAAAAATTTAGGACTATCTCCTATATTGCTTAATTTAATAGAAGCTTTAATAAGAATAACCATACTTGTTATATATATATTTGCAATAAGTAAAATGGATGAAATATTTAGAGTGTTCCAATACCATGGGGCAGAACATAAGTCTATATTTTGTTATGAAGCTGGTGAAGAATTAACAGTAGAAAATGTTAAAAAGTTTAGCAGATTTCATCCAAGATGCGGAACTAATTTTCTATTTTTAATTATGTTTGTAAGTATAATAGTTTTTAGTTTAACAGGCTGGGGAAGTTTTGTGCAAAGATTAGGATTAAGAGTAGTCCTAATTCCATTAATTTCAGGAATAACATATGAAATAATAAAATGGCTTGGAAAAACAGATAGTACTTTAGGTAAGATTATATCTTATCCAGGTTTAAAACTTCAGGAGTTAACAACAAGAGAGCCTGATGATGACCAAATTGAAGTTGCAATTGAAGCGTTAAAAAATGCGGAAGGGTTAAAGTAAATGAAAAATACAATTGGTGAATTATTAGATTTCGGAATAGAAAAATTAAAAAATCAAAATATCGAAACATATATTTTAGATTCACAATTATTACTAGGTAAGGTATTAAATAAAGATAGATTATATTTAATTATTAATAGAGATAAAGAAGTAGAAGAAAATATTGTGGAAGAATATAAAAGCTTAATAAGCAAAAGAGAAGAAAGAATGCCCATAAAATATATCTTAGGAGAAACTGAATTTATGGGATTAGATTTATGGGTTGAAGAAGGTGTTTTAATTCCAAGAGGAGATACTGAGATTCTTGTTGAAGAAGTTTTAAGGGAAGTTCCAGAAGATTCAACATTAAGGATATGTGATTTATGTTCTGGAAGTGGTGCTATAGGTGTAGCACTTGCTTATTACAGAAAGAATATAACAGTAGAATCAATTGATTATTATGATATTCCTGAAAAAGTGACTAAAAAAAATATAAATAGATATAATTTAAATAGCAGAGTTACTTTTACAAGGAGTGATTTACTAAGTAAATCTATGGAAGAACAAAAGATTTATGATGTAATAGTTTCAAATCCACCATATATTAAAGATGAAGTAATAGAAACATTAATGAGTGATGTTAAGGACTATGAGCCTTATACAGCTTTATCAGGTGGAAGTGATGGACTTTATTTCTATAGAAAAATAGTTCATCAAAGTAAGGATGTTTTAGTTAAAGATGGAATTTTAGCTTTTGAAATAGGTCACGACCAAGGAGAAGAATTAAAGGTGTTAATGGAAGCTTCAGGTTTTGAAGATATTAAAATAATACAAGATTTAGCATCATTAGATAGGGTAGTAATTGGAAAGTTAAAAAGTTGATAAATTTCTACCAGTTATGATATAATAAAAAAATATGAAAAATTATAGTACGGAGTGATACTTATGTTATTAGATAAATTAGCTTTTATAGAAAATAAATATGATGAATTATCAGTAAAAATATCAGATCCATCAATAATGGCAAACCAAGTTGAATGGAGAAAATTATGTAAGGAACATGCTGACTTAGAAATTATAGTAACAGCATACAAAGAGTTTAAGAGTGTAGTTGAAGACTTACAAGCTAACAAAGAAATGTTAGTAGAAGAAAGTGATAGAGAAATGAGAGAAATGCTTTCAGAGGAAATATCAATGCTTTCAACTAGAGAAGAAGAATTAGAAAAAGAAATTCAAATATTATTATTACCAAAAGACCCTAATGATGATAAAAACGTATTTGTTGAAATTAGAGGTGGAGCTGGTGGAGATGAAGCAGCATTATTTGCAGCTAATCTTTTCAGAATGTACACAAGATATGCTGAAAACCAAAGGTGGAGTGTTGAATTAATGAGTTCAAACGAAACTGATATTGGTGGCTTTAAAGAAGTAGTATTTATGATTAAAGGAAATGGTGCTTACTCAAAGCTTAAATATGAAAGTGGGGTTCATAGAGTACAAAGAGTTCCAGATACAGAGTCAAGTGGAAGAATACATACATCAACAGCAACAGTTGCAGTTTTACCAGAAGTTGATGACGTTGAAATAGACATACATGAAAAAGATTTAAGAATAGATGTTTATAGATCATCAGGTAACGGTGGACAGTGTGTTAATACAACAGATTCAGCTGTAAGAATTACTCACATACCTAGTGGTGTGGTAGTTGCATGTCAAGATGAAAAATCACAGCTTAAGAATAAAGAAAAAGCTATGAAAGTATTAAGATCAAGACTATATGAAGCAGCAGAAGCAGAAAGAATGGCTGGAATAGCAGAAGACAGAAAAAGCCAAGTTGGTTCAGGGGATAGAAGTGAAAGAATAAGAACATACAACTACCCACAAGGAAGAGTTACTGACCATAGAATTGGATTAACTTTATATAAATTAGAAACTTATTTAAATGGTGATATTGATGAAGTAATTAATGCATTAATTACAGCAGATCAAGCAGAAAAAATGAAGAAAATGGGAAATACAGACGCTATTTAATATGCTTAAAGCCTTACATTTTAATTTAATGTAAGGCTTTGAAAGCAATTGGGGGAAAGGGAAGTGAAAATAGATAAGGCATTAAAAAAGGAAAAAAGTCAGAAAAGGAGATTTTTCTTTATTATGTTAGGACTATTTATAATTCTTCCTTTAATTACTCTATTAGCAAACGTTAAATCAATATTTTTATGGAGTTATTTAGGTTTTATTGAATTATTAATAGTAATGGCTTGTATAAAGAAAGCGAATGAATATAAACTTAATTATAAAATTATTGATAGTAAGTTATCAGTTAAAAGTGGATTGTTTTCAAAAAATATTTTTGTCCTTTGTGAAAGAGTAGCATTAGTACATACAGAAGGAAAAAAACAAAAAGTGCAGATAGTAGTTATTACTGAAAGCAAAAAGAAAAGTAGAAATTTAAAACCTGTAACTAAGGGATTTTTAAGTAGATATAATGAACTTTCAGAGGACTATTATAGACTAAAGAGGGTAAACCCTGAAGGACAGTACTATTTTAGAATTATTGGATATGGAGATTTGAAAAAATACGAGCTATTAGATCTAATTTATAAAAACTGTGTTAAGGCAACATATACCTCAAGTGCTATAGAAAGTATAAAGTTAGCTAGAGGATATGAGGAAATCTAGAAGAAGGAAGGTAGGACTTTTGGAAACAAAGGTAGCTGTTATTAATGATTTAGAAAAAGATATTGTACATATAAAAAATGCAGGTGAGATAATAAAAAGTGGAGGAATAGTAGCATTTCCAACAGAAACTGTATATGGACTAGGAGCTAATGCTTTAAATGATGAGGCTGTATCTAAAATATTTAAGGCAAAGGGAAGACCACAAGATAATCCTTTAATTATACATGTATCATCAATGGAAATTGATGATTTTGTATATGATGTATCAGATGTTGCAAAAGAATTAATGAACAAATTTTGGCCAGGGCCATTAACAGTAATATTAAAGAAAAAGGATATAATTCCAGATACAACTAGTGCTGGATTAGATACAATAGGAATAAGAATGCCTAATAACGAAATAGCATTAAGGCTTATCGAAAGTTCGGGTTGTCCTATAGCGGCACCATCAGCAAATATATCAGGAAGACCAAGTCCCACTGAATTAGAAAGATGTGTTGAGGATTTATCAGGAAAAGTTGATTATATTATAGGTGGAGAAAAAAGTGATATTGGAGTAGAATCAACAATAGTTGATTGTACTGTTAATCCTCCATTAGTATTAAGACCTGGCGGAATAACATTAGAGATGCTTAGAGAGATTCATCAAGGCATAAGTATAGATAAGGCTATAATGGAAAAACCTAGTGAAAAGTTAAAGCCGAAAGCGCCTGGAATGAAATATAGGCATTATGCACCAAAAGCAACTTTAAAAATAATAAATGGAAATAATGAAAAAACTATTGAAAAAATTAATGAAATGGTACACAATTATATAGAATGTGGCAAAGATGTTGCTATTTTATCTACAGATGAAAATAGCAATAATTTTAAATGCAATAAGATTATATCTTTAGGGAGTAAAGATAATCTAAACGAAGTTGCACAAAACCTTTTCGAATCATTAAGAAAATGTGATGATTTAAATGTTGATATAATATTATGTCAAGGTTTTGAGCAAAATGGAGTAGGTATTGCTATAATGAATAGACTTAATAAGGCAGCTGGATTTGATATAATAGAAGTTTAGCATAATGGGAGGAAGGGGGTAACTCTTTCTCTTTTTTTATAAAAATTAACTAGGTAGGAGGAAAGAAGATTATGAAAATAGCTTTAGGTTCAGATCATGGGGGAATTGATTTAAAAAATGAAATTAAATCATACCTAGAAAATGAAGGATATGAAGTAAAAGATTTTGGTACATATAGTAAGGATTCTTGTGACTATCCAGATTATGCGTTACCTGTAGCAGAATCAGTAGCATCAAAGGAATTTGAATTTGGGATACTAGTTTGTGGAACTGGAATAGGAATAAGTATTGCAGCAAATAAAGTTCCAGGTGTAAGAGCAGCTTTATGCTCAGATACATTTAGTGCACATGCAACAAGAGAGCATAATAATGCAAACATTTTAGCTTTAGGTCAAAGAGTTGTTGGAGCTGGATTAGCATTAGATATAGTTAAAACATTTTTAAATTCTAATTTTGAAGGTGATAGACATCAAGCAAGATTAGATAAGATAACAGCAATTGAAAATAAATATAGCAAATAATATCTTTTAGGAGGAATATAATAATGAGTAAAGTTACACAAATCAATCACCCGTTAATATTACATAAACTAGCATTTATAAGAAGTAAGGATACAGGGTCAAAGGATTTTAGAGAATTAGTTGAAGAAGTATCAATGCTTATGGCTTATGAAGTAACTAGAGATTTAAGCACAGAAGAAGTTGAAATAGAAACACCTATATGCAAAACAAAGTGCAAGATGTTAGCAGGAAAGAAAATGGCTATAGTTCCTATATTAAGAGCAGGTTTAGGAATGGTTGATGGTATGCTTAAGTTAATACCAGCAGCTAAGGTAGGTCATATAGGGTTATATAGAGATGAAGAAACTTTACAACCAGTAGAATATTTCTGTAAAATGCCTCAAGACATAGCTGAGAGAGATATAATAGTAGTAGATCCAATGCTAGCAACTGGAGGATCAGCTGCAGATGCTATAACTATGCTTAAGAAAAGAGGAGCTAAAAATTTAAAACTTATGTGTTTAATTTCATCACCAGAAGGAATTGAATTAGTGCAAAAAGCACATCCTGATGTTGACATATATGTAGCAGGAATAGATGAAAAATTAAATGAACACGGATATATTGTGCCAGGTTTAGGAGATGCTGGAGACAGACTATTTGGAACAAAGTAATAAATAAAGTGGCATTTGCCACTTTTTTTATTATTTAAAGTTTTAATAAATAGAAATGTAAATATATTTTAATAATGTTGGGGTGTTAAAGTGGAAAGAAGAGATAAGCATAATTATTATCTAGATATTGCAGAAACAGTTTTAGAAAGAGGAACTTGTTTAAGAAGAAATTATGGATCAATAATTGTAAAAAATGATGAAATAATATCAACTGGATATACAGGAGCACCAAGGGGAAGAAAAAACTGTATTGATATAAAAACATGTATAAGAGAAAAATTAAATGTACCAAGGGGAACTCACTATGAATTATGTAGAAGTGTTCATAGTGAAGCTAATGCAATAATAAGTGCATCAAGAAGAGATATGATAGGAGCTACATTATATTTAGTTGGTAAAGATTCTAAAACAAAAGAATATGTATTAAATGCTAATTCTTGTTCTATGTGTAAAAGAATGATAATAAATGCTGGAATAAAAGAAGTAGTTATAAGAGATAGTAAGGATATAAATAGATCTATATTAGTTGAGAATTGGATAGATGAAGATGATAGCTTGGCTATGAAATTAGAATTAGGATATTAAACATGGAGGGAATAAATATGAAAAAGAAAAAGGTAATAACAATATTTGGAACTAGACCGGAAGCTATAAAAATGGCTCCATTAGTAAAGGAACTTGAAAAAAGAGAGGGAATTGAATCAAAGGTATGTGTTACAGCGCAACATAGAGAGATGTTAGACCAAGTTCTTGAATTTTTCGAAATAAAACCTGAATTTGACTTAAATATAATGAAAACAAAACAAACTTTAACTGGTGTAACAAATAGAGTTTTAGAAGGTTTAGAAGAAGTATTTATAAATGAAAAACCAGACATGATATTAGTTCATGGAGATACAACAACAACTTTTTCAGGAGCATTAGCAGCATTCTATCAACAAATAAGAGTTGGTCATGTTGAAGCAGGGTTAAGAACATTTGATAAATATTTCCCATTCCCAGAGGAAATGAATAGAAAGTTAACTGGAGCGTTAGCGGATTTACATTTTGCACCTACGAAGGGATCAAAAAATAATTTATTAAGAGAAGGAATAAATGAAAGTGATGTATATATAACAGGAAACACTGTAATAGATGCAATGCTCCATACGGTAAAAGAAAATTACGTATTTGAAAATGAAAAGTTAAATAATATAGATTTTGAAAATAAAAAAGTAATAATGATAACTGCTCATAGAAGAGAAAACTGGGGAGAAGGAATAGATAATATTTGTGCTGCTTTAAATAAAATTGTTGAAGAAAATTCAGATGTTGAATTAGTTTATTTAGTTCACTTAAATCCTGTAGTTAAAGATGTAGTTGAGGAGAAGCTAGGAGGAAAGGAAAGAGTTCATTTATTACCTCCATTAGATACTAAAGAAACACATAATTTAATGAATAAGTCATTTATGGTTATGACAGATTCAGGTGGATTACAAGAGGAAGCACCACATTTAGGAAAACCAGTATTAGTTCTTAGAGATGTTACTGAAAGACCAGAAGCGGTAGCTTATGGAACAGTAAAGTTAGTTGGAACAGATGTTAATAAAATTATTTCTGAAGCAAACACACTTTTAAAGAATGAAGAAGCTTACAATGAAATGAGCAAGGCTGTTAACCCTTATGGAGATGGTTTAGCATCTCAAAGAATAGTAGATGCTATTGAAAAATATTTTGGTATAAGAGAAGAAGAAATAATGGAATTTGACAGATAAAAATGGAAATAAATTTAATTATTTATTGATTATGGGAATAAAAGTGGTATAATTGAATTATGTTAATTGTTTAACAAATCTGACGATTCTAACGATGAGATTAGGAGGGTATTTGAGAATGAGAGAAGTAGTAATTGTAAGTGCAGTAAGAACACCAATTGGTGCGTTTGGAGGATCATTAAAGGATGTATCAGCAGCTGATTTAGGTGCTCTTGTAATTAAAGAAGCTATAACTAGAGCTGGTGTTAAGGGTGAACTAGTTGATGAAGTAGTTATGGGAAATGTTATCCAAGCAGGACTTGGTCAAAATGTTGCTAGACAAGCTTGTGTTAAAGCAGGATTACCTGTTGAAGTTCCAGCAATGACAATAAATAAAGTTTGTGGATCAGGATTAAGAACAGTAGCTTTAGCAGCTCAAATGATTAAAGCTGGTGATGCTGATGTAGTAGTTGCAGGTGGAATGGAAAACATGTCACAAGCACCATATCTATTAAAGACTTCAAGATGGGGTCAAAGAATGGGCGATGGAAAAATGGTAGATTCAATGATAAATGATGCTTTATGGGATGCATTCAATAACTATCACATGGGAGTTACTGCTGAAAATATAGCAAAAGAATGGAATTTAACTAGAGAAGAGCAAGATGAATTTGCTGTTCAATCACAAGTAAAAGCTGAAGCGGCTATAAAAGAAGGAAAATTCAAAGATGAAATAGTTCCTGTAGTTATTCCGCAAAGAAAAGGGGAACCAAAAGTATTTGATACTGATGAGTATCCAAGATTTGGTGCTACAATGGAAGGTATGGCTAAATTAAGACCTGCTTTCGCAAAAGATGGAACTGTAACTGCTGGTAATGCATCAGGAATTAATGATGGAGCAGCTGCATTTGTAGTTATGAGTGCTGAAAAAGCAGCAGAATTAGGATTAACTCCTTTAGCAAAGATCCTTTCATATGGACAAAAAGGATTAGAACCATCAATAATGGGATATGGTCCATTCCATGCTACTAAAAAGGCATTAGAAGTTGCAAACATAACTATTGATAACTTAGATTTAATAGAAGCTAATGAAGCTTTTGCAGCTCAAAGTTTAGCTGTAGCTAAAGATTTAAACTTTGATATGAGCAAAGTAAATGTAAATGGTGGAGCTATAGCACTTGGACATCCGGTTGGAGCTTCAGGAGGAAGAATATTAGTAACATTATTACATGAAATGAAAAGAAGAGATGCTAAAACAGGATTAGCTACTTTATGTATAGGTGGCGGAATGGGAACAGCTCTTATAGTTGAAAGATAATATTAATCATAAATATATATAGTTTATTTTCATATAGTATAGTGGGTTGTTGTAATATATGTTAAAATAATACTATATATAGAATTGATATATATATAAATAATGTGAGTATGTGTCAGCAAAAAAGACCTCTATTTTAAAATAGAGGTCTTTTTTATTAAGATGTTGATATATACACATAAAAAGGTAAGAAATATTGCATTAAATACTATGAATATTACCTAATATAATATCGTAAAACATATATATATGAATTATTTAGAAAAATAGAGTTCATTAATAATAAAAAAATAAAATACTTGAATAAAATCAAAAAAATAATGAATAATATAAAATAAAATTATTCATTACTAATTTTGGTAATATAAAAAAAAGCAATAATAATAACTAAACATGCAATGAAAATGTTATCAAGAGGTTATTGGAAATATTAAATATTCAGAAAATTCAATCAAATGAATAGGCTTGTCCTATTTTACCTATAAATTTAGAAATATAAATTATAATGTTAATTATATGAGCAAAGTAAATATAAATTAAAATAATGAGCCTATTTAGTATCTCATAGTAAAATTTGGATTTATATAATGTTTTTATTAATTATTCTTCGGGACTATAATTACAAGAGTTAGTTGGAGGTAAGATAATATGAGTAAGGAAATGAATAAATTTATTATAGCAGTGTTAAAATATGAATTAGTAGGAACTATCATTTTTTCACTTATATTATCAATACTAGTAGATATAAATTTTTCGCTAATAACTGTATATGGATTAGCAATTAGTTTTTTAAATTTTGTATCAAATTCACTAATAACTGAATATGTATTAAAGAAGAAAAAAAAAGGGATTTTTTATCCAATGACTTATTTTATAAGAATTTTAATTACAGTTGTACTAGCAATTCCTATAATTTTTAGTTTAAAAACAGTGATAGCTTTTATTCTAGGATATGTAAGTCATTTTGTTTTTTTAACATTGTATTGGATAAAAAGTCAGAAGGGAAGTGGTTAGATGGAGCCATTGAAACCTATAATATCTTTTGCTATAGGTCCAGTAAGTTTGGATATAACTCCAGACATGGTGGTTCAATGGGTAATTATTATCTTAATTGCTATTTTAGCATGGTGGGCAACTAGGGATTTAAAAGTAAAACCTGGTAAAAAGCAAGCCGCAGTAGAAACTATATACACATCAATAAAAAGTGTTGTAGATAATAATGTTGGTGAAGAATATAGTGATATTATACCTTTTGTAGGTTGTTTAGGAATTTATATTCTTTTAATGAACTTAGTGGGGTTAGTTGGAGTCATTCCCCCAACAAAGAACTTTAGTGTAACTTTAGGAATGGCTATAATAAGTTTTGTAGCAGTTAATGGATATGCAATAAGAAAGCATGGTATGGGAGGATATATAAAGGGATATGCTCAACCGATACCAGTAATGTTACCTATTAATCTATTAGAAAGAATAATGTTGCCAGTATCTTTATCACTAAGATTATTTGGTAATGTATTAGCAGCAACCTTCATAATAGAACTAGTTTATGAAAACTTGCATAAATTAGCTTTTATAGCTCAGGTAGGATTGCCTGTACCACTCCATGCGTATTTTGACATATTTGATGGAGTAATACAAATGGTTATTTTTGTAATGTTAACAATGATAAATATTAAAATAGTTTCAGAACATTAATTTTTAGGAGGATTTTAAAATGACAGATATAGGAATTAGAGCAATTGCAGCAAGCATTGCAGTATTAGTAGGATTAGGAGCAGGAATAGGAATAGGAAGCGCAACAGGAAAGGCTGTAGAAGGTATTTCAAGAAATCCAGAAACAAGCGGGAAAATTACTACTACATTAATAATTGGAGCAGGGTTTGCTGAAGCAACTGCAATTTACGGATTATTAATTTCAATACTTCTAATATTTGTTGGAGTAAAATAATAGAAATTATTAACTCCAGAAGGGAGGTATAAATATATAATGGAAATGAATCCAAGTGTAATTATAGCTACCATAATTAACTTTATAATATTATTAGCTATATTAAAGCATTTTTTCTTTAATAAAGTTAAAGCTATAATTAGTGAAAGAGAAGAAATTATAAATGAAAAATTAGATAATGCCGATGAAGAATTTGAAAAAGCTAGAATAATAGCTATAGAAAATGAGAGATCATTAAAAAGTGCAAAAGAAGACGGTAGAAAAATAATAGAGGAACATAAGAGAAAAGCAGAAGTTACTTACGAAGAAATAGTTAGTGAAGCACATAAGGAAGCAAAAATTATTTTAGAAAGAGCTAAGATAGATATTGCTAGAGAAAAAGAAAAAGTAGAATTCCAATTAAAACAACAAGCTATAGAATTAGCGCTTGAACTTTCTAAAAAGGTTATAGAAAAAAATATAGATGAAGAAAAAAATAGAGAGTTAATTGGTGATTTTATTACTAAGGTAGGTAATTAAGCATGTATGAATACTTAGATAGGAGATATGCTTTAGCATTATATGAAGTTGCTCAAGAAAAAGGTAAGGTAGATCAATATATACAAGACCTTGAGGAGATTTGCAGCATAATTGATAACAATAAGGAATTCCATGAGGTAATTAGACATCCGCAAATAAGTACTAAAAAGAAGAAAAAAACTTTTATAAATATTTTTAAGGGTCATATAGATGAAGAATTATTATCATTTTTATTGATTCTTATTGAAAAAGATAGAATATTATACTTAAGAGAAAAGCTAAATGAAATGAAGAAAATTGATTTAGAGCATAAGAATACTGTAAGAGGAGTAGTTAAAACTACCATAAAACTTACAGATGATGAATTTAATCAATTAGTAACTAAATTAGAAAATAAGTATAACAAAAAGATTATTTTAGATCAGATTATAGATCAGAGTATTTTAGGTGGAATATATGTAAGAGTTGGAAATGATGTTATTGATGGTACTGTAAAATCTAAATTAGATGAGTTAAAAGATTTAATGTTAAGCGCAGAATAGAGGTGAAATCATGAATATTAAGCCTGAAGAAATAACTTCCATAATAAAGAAGGAAATCGAAAGATATGAAAAAGAAATTAAAACAGTTGATTCAGGAACAATAATACAAATTGGTGATGGTATTGCTAGAGTTTATGGTTTAGATGATTGTATGCAAGGGGAATTATTAGAATTCCCTAATGATGTATATGGTATGGCTTTAAATTTAGAGCAAGATAATGTTGGATGTGTTCTTTTAGGACCTGAAGAAGGAATAAAAGAAGGTGACATAGTTAAAAGAACAAATAAAATTGTAGAAGTGCCTGTAGGTGAAGACTTATTAGGAAGAGTAGTAAACTCTTTAGGGGAACCTATAGATGGTAAAGGGCCTATCAATTATAGTGGGTATAGACCAATAGAGGTTGCAGCACCTAGTATTATTGATAGAAGTTCAGTAAATGAACCATTACAAACAGGTATAAAGGCTATAGACTCAATGATTCCAATAGGAAAGGGTCAGAGAGAACTTATTATAGGAGATAGACAAACAGGGAAAACAGCTTTAACGATAGATACTATATTAAACCAAAAAGGAAAAGATGTTATTTGTGTTTATGTAGCTATTGGACAAAAGCAATCTACTGTTGTAAATATAGTTAATACTCTTGAAGAAATGGGAGCTTTAGATTATTCAATCATAGTTAGTGGTACAGCTTCTGAATCAGCTCCATTACAATATTTAGCACCATATGCTGGATGTAGTATGGCAGAATATTTTATGCATCAAGGTAAAGATGTATTAATTATATATGATGATTTATCTAAGCATGCTGTTGCTTATAGAACTATGTCATTACTTTTAAGAAGACCACCAGGAAGAGAGGCATATCCTGGAGATGTATTCTATATACATTCAAGGTTATTAGAAAGAGCGGCTAAGCTTTCAAAGGAAAATGGTGGAGGGTCACTTACTGCTTTACCTATAATTGAAACTCTTGCAGGCGATGTTACAGCATATATACCAACGAATGTAATTTCTATTACAGATGGACAAATATTCTTAGAGGCAGATTTATTCCATTCAGGTCAAAGACCAGCAGTTAATGCAGGGATATCTGTATCAAGAGTTGGAGGTAATGCACAGATTAAGGCTATGAAACAAGTATCAGGAACTTTAAGACTTGAACTTGCGCAATATAGAGAATTAGCTGCATTCTCACAATTCGGATCAGATTTAGATAAGGACTCTAAGAAGAGATTAGATAAAGGAAAGAGATTAGTTGAGGTTTTAAAACAAGATCAATATAATCCAATGCCTGTAGAAAAACAAATAGTTATATTATATGCAACTGTTAATGACTTTTTATCAGATATAAAAATATCAGATGTAAGAAGATTTGAGAGTGAACTTCTAGAATATGTAGATACTCATCATAGAGATGTTTTAAAACAAATAGTAGAAGGAAAAGTTCTTACAGATGAGATTAAAGCTGAATTAGATAAAACTATATTAGAATTTAAGAAAGTATTTTTACAAGATGCATAGCTTACTTAAAAGCTATGCAATTCTTTAGGAGGTGGAAGTATGGGTTCAGCAGGACTTATTGAAATAAAAAGAAGAATAAAGTCAGTTGAAAGTACAAGAAAAATAACGAAAGCTATGAATCTTGTAGCCACTTCTAAACTTAGAAAAGCAAGAAAAGAGCTTGTTGCTAATGAAAGATATTTCGATGTATGCCAGCAAATAATAGATGAATTGATGGCAGTTATACCAGATGACTTTGAGAGTCAATTTTTTAACAACGAGGTTAAGACTTCGGATAAACTTTATATTGTAATTGCATCAGATACAGGTCTTTGTGGTGGATTTAATGGTAATATAGCGAGTAGTTTAAATACTATGATAGAAAATAAAGGCACTGCAAAGGTTGTAGTAGCGGGTGCTAAAGGAATTTCATATATGAAAAAATATGGATTCACAACAGTAGGAGAGTATATAGAAATACCTGATATACCTACTGTTAAAGAAGTAAAGTCAATATATCAAGATGCTTTATATAGGTTTAAAAAAGGAGAAGTTTGTGAGGTTAATGTTGTGTTTACTGAATTTATTTCTCCTATAAAACAAGAGGTGAAAATTGAAAGGCTATTTCCAATAGATAAGAGTAATACGCCTAAGTCAGATATGTTAATTGAACCAAATGTAAGTGAAGTTTTGAATTCAAGTTTAGATGTGTATTTTAAAAGTAAGCTAAGAAGAGCTATTTTACATTCCAAGGTTAGTGAGCAAAATGCTAGAATGACAGCTATGGATGGAGCTACTAGAAACGCGAATGATATATTAAAAGACCTAAACATTAAGTTTAATAGAATTAGACAAAGTATGATAACTCAAGAGATATCAGAAATTGTAGGAGGAGCAGAAGCTCAAAAATAACAAGGAGGTAGCGCAATGCCTGAAAGAGTAGGAAAAGTAGTTCAAGTTATAGGACCTGTAGTTGATATAAAATTTGATTCTGATGCATTGCCTAATATCTATAATGAAATTAGAATAGATATGGGTAAACACACATTAGTAGTTGAAGCAGAACAACATCTAGGAGATGATATTGTAAGAACAATTGCTATGGAATCTACTGATGGATTAAAAAGAGGAATGAAAGCTATAGACATGGAAAGATGTATTTCTGTGCCAGTTGGTAGAGAAGTACTAGGAAGAGTTTTCAATGTTCTTGGAAATCCTATAGATAACGAAGGTGATGTTGATATAAAACAGGTTTACCCAATTCATAGACCTGCACCAAGTTTTAAAGAGCAATCATTAGAACCGGAAATGTTTGAAACTGGTATAAAGGTAATAGATTTATTAGCACCATATCAGAGAGGTGGAAAAATAGGTCTATTTGGTGGAGCTGGTGTTGGAAAGACGGTTCTTATACAAGAGCTTATTAACAACATAGCAAAACAACATGGAGGATTATCTGTATTTACAGGGGTTGGAGAAAGATCAAGAGAAGGTAATGATTTATACTATGAAATGAAAGAATCTGGAGTAATAGATAAAACAGCTTTAGTATTTGGTCAAATGAATGAATCACCAGGAGCTAGAATGAGAGTATCATTAACAGGCTTAACTATGGCTGAATATTTCAGAGATCAAGGTCAAGATGTTCTTTTATTCATTGATAATATATTTAGATTTACTCAAGCAGGATCAGAAGTATCAGCTTTATTAGGAAGAATACCATCAGCTGTTGGTTATCAGCCAACACTTGCAACGGAAATGGGAGCACTTCAAGAAAGAATTACTTCTACTAAAAATGGTTCAATAACATCTGTTCAAGCAGTATATGTTCCAGCAGATGACCTTACTGACCCAGCTCCAGCAACTACATTTACACATCTTGATGCTACCACTGTATTATCAAGAGGAATTGCAGAATTAGGTATATATCCAGCTGTAGATCCTTTAGAATCTACATCTAGAATACTAGATCCTAGAATCGTTGGTAAAGAACATTATCAAGTTGCAACAGATGTTAAAAATATCTTAGAAAGATATAAAGAATTACAAGATATTATCGCTATTCTTGGTGTAGATGAATTATCAGATGAAGATAAAAAAGTTGTAGCAAGAGCAAGAAGAGTTCAAAGATTCTTATCACAACCATTTACTGTAGCAGAGCAATTTATAGGAATAAAGGGTAAATATGTTCCAATTAAAGAAACAGTAAAAGGATTTAAAGATATATTAGATGGTAAATATGATGATTTACCAGAATCAGCATTTTTATTTGTAGGAAGTGTTGAAGAAGCTGTAGAAAAAGCAAAGACTTTATAATGGAGGGTGTAACCTATTATGAGTAAAAGTTTAAAATTAGAAATAATTACACCAGGAAAAGACCCAATAGAAAAGTCAATTGAAGCTATAAGAATAAAAACTACTAATGGTGAAGTAGAAATTAGATCAAATCATACTGCCATTATTATAAGCACTATTCCAGCACCAACTATAATTACTAATGAAGATGGAAGTAAAGAAAGAGTTTTTACTTCAGCGGGAGTAGTTTATGTTAAAAATAATGAAGTGAAATTCTGTTGTGATGCAATGGAAAATTCTTCAGATATTGATAAAACAAGAGCGGAAGATGCTTTAAAAAGAGCTGAAAAGAGACTTTCAGAATCAAAGGATATAGATGTGGAAAGAGCAAAGATGGCATTGGCAAGAGCAAATGCTAGAATTGAAACAATAAGCATAAATCAATAAAGTATAAAGAAGTAATTCTATCTAATTTAGAATTGCTTCTTTTTTTATTTATATAATTCATAAATATATGACAATGAATCACAAATTTCTACTAAATTTATATAGTATACTATGTAGCTAATTTTTTTTGAATAATATTAGAATAATGGGACAATAATCTAAAGGAAAGGTGGGAGTTTTATGAGAAGGATTATATTCATCATACTAGCAATTTTTTCTTTAGTGTTTATTGGAGCAACTCCAAATTTATTAGGGGATACAGATAAATGTTTTAACGAAATAGAGAATGAAGTAACTAAAAGTTATGAATTTGTTCAAAATGGAGTTAAGATGGAGTATTATTGTGAGAATTCTTTTGAAGATGAACAAGATAGGTTGGTTAATCTATTAGATGATAGATTAGCTAATTTAGATATTTCTAAAAATAAAATAATGTATAAGGATTCAAATATGGAGTTAAATGTATCTATTTGGTATGAAAAAGATAAGACTAAGGTGCAAGTTATATATTTAAATAATGAATCAGGTATTACTTCAAAAGAGTTAAAAAAAGATTTAGCTAAATTACAAAATAAAAGATCAAAGGATTTATTATACTATAGTTTTATTAAAGGAAAAGTAATAAACAAAAACTCAAAAGATGTACAAGACGTAATACAAAAGAATTTAAAGAACAATACATTAACCTCTCTAAATATCCATAATGGCTATATAGCGAAGGCAAATTTAAGTGATGATAAAAAAATTAACATTGGATATATGAAATACGATACAGGAGAATATCTTATTGTTGGAACTCCAATGATATTCATAACATACTAATAATTCATTATGGAGGATAATATGGAAAAAATTATAGTTAAAGGTGGAAGAAGCTTAAAGGGTGAAGTGGATATTAGTTTAGCAAAAAATTCTGTTTTGCCTATTATTGTGGCAAGTATTTTGAATCCTAATAAATTGACAATAAAAAATGCACCTTTGCTTGAGGATGTTACAGTATTAGTAAATTTACTTGGAGAATTAAATTGTGATGTTAGCTTTTGTAAAGAAAGCGGAGATTTACAAATTAATACTCAAAATTTAAAGCAGATGGATGCTAACAGTGAATTAATTAGAAAGATGAGAGCATCATTTTTAATAATGGGGCCAATGCTTTCTAGATATGGAAAGTGCAAGATATCATTACCTGGAGGATGTAATATAGGAAGCAGACCTATAGATCTTCATTTAAAGGGATTTAAATTATTAGGTGCTGATATAGAAATAGGACATGGTTTTGTAGAAGCTAAGTCAAAAGGTTTAGTAGGAAATAGGATATATTTAGATTTTCCTTCTGTTGGTGCTACAGAAAACTTATTAATGGCATCAGTATTGGCTAAAGGCACAACTGTAATTGAAAATGCAGCAGAAGAACCAGAAATATGGGATTTAGCTAATTTTTTAAATAGTATGGGAGCACAAATAGACGGTGCTGGAATGGGGAGAATTACTATACAAGGAGTTGAATCATTAAAAGGTATAGAGTACAAACCTATATATGATAGAATTGAAGCAGGGACATTTATGGTTGCTGCAGCAATAACAAATAGCATAATTACTATAAATGGTGTAAATGAAGAACATTTAAGGCCTACAATAGAAAAATTAAAGGAATGTGGCGTTAAGTTTAATGTAGATGGAGAAAAGATGATTGTAGATGGTAGAGGAATAAAGAAACCTGTAGATATAAAAACTTTACCATACCCAGGATTTCCAACAGATATGCAACCTCAAATGATGAGTTTATTATCTTTAATAGAGGGATCTAGTGTTATAACAGAAACTGTGTTTGAAAATAGATTTATGCATGTTGCAGAGCTTGTTAGAATGGGAGCAAATATTAAAATAGACGGAAGAACAGCGATAATAGATGGAGTAAAAAACTTAACAGGATGCGATGTAAAAGCAACAGATTTAAGAGCAGGAGCAGCAATGATTTTAGCAGGATTAGTAGCTAAAGGAGAAACAGAAATAGGTGAGTTATATCATATAGATAGAGGCTATACTAATATAGAAGATAAATTTAGAAAATTAGGTGCTGATATATATAGAATTGAAAATTAATATTTATAATATTGTGTATTAATTTCAATAAAAGGCTTAGATTTTATCTAAGCCTTTTATTGAAATTAATGTTAACATAAAAAATCTAAAATAAAGTATATTTTGAATAAGTAAACATATATTAAAATGTACAAGCTTAAAAGGAGGAGCACTATGAAAGCAAGAAGGAATGTACTTGAAGAATTATGTTTACTTTTAAGTATTAGTGTGTTGGTATTATTTTTTATGGTATCAATACCTATGATGATTATTAATTCTTCTACAGAGAATAATGAGAGTATTGACGTAGCAAAAGAGCCTGAGGTAACAACAGAAGATTCAGAAGAAGCTGAAGAAACATTTATTGAAATAAAATCAAATGAAACAGTGAAAGTATTAATTACAGCTGAAGATAAGGTTGTTGAAGTACCTATGGAAGAATATATAATGAGTGTTGTATCAGGGGAAATGCCAGTTAGCTTTGAATTAGAGGCATTAAAGGCACAATCTATATCTGCAAGAACGTATTTATCTAGTAAGAAGATAAAGCCTTGTAATGTTGCAAATGAAAAAGGAGCAGAAATATGTGATACAACTCATTGTCAAGTTTATATAGGTAAAGAAGAGCGATTAGCTAAGTGGACAGAGAAGGATGCAAATAGCAATTGGAGTAAAATTGAAGAGGCTGTTAATACTACAAAGGGAAAGGTATTAACTTATCAAAAGGAATTAGTTATGTATCCTCAATTTTTCTCAACTAGTTCAGGTAAAACTGAAAATGCTGTAGATGTTTTTTCGAATGAAGTTCCATACTTGGTATCAAAGGAAAGCAAGGGGGAAGAAGTTGCACCTAAATATACTAGTGAGCTACCTATACCTATAGATGAATTTATTAATAGCGTAAATTCAAGTTATCCTAATGCAAATTTATCAAAGGATAGTTTATCATCAAACATTGAAATCGTAGAAAGAAGTGAATCAGGTGGAGTTAAGAAAATAAGATTAGGAAAAGAGACAATTAAAGGAACTGATTTTAGATACTTAATAAAGTTAAATTCAACTAATTTTGAATATACGATAACTGATTCGGATATTATTTTTAAATGTAAGGGGTATGGACATGGTGTTGGAATGAGTCAATGGGGCGCTAATGTTATGGCTAAAGAAGGAAAAGGTTATGAGGAGATATTAACTCATTATTATACAGGAGTAAAAATAAAGGATTTAAAGTTTAGTAGTAATAACTAAATAAGTAAGACATAGAGAGAATATAATAAGTTTTAAATTAAAAGTCTATAGGGAAACCTATAGACTTTTTCTATTATTGCAATATATGTAGAAATTTAGGGTAAATAAATAATTTCATAAATGTATTAATTTAGAAGAACGGGCAAGAATACAAAAAGGAGGTGTTGATTATGGACCAAAATAAGAAAAACAAGGTAAAAGACTTTTTCAGAAAGGAGGGCTTTTATTTAATTCTATTCATTTGCTTATGTGTAGTAGCAACTATTGCAGTTGTAACAACAAAAAATAATAACACAAAGGAGCAAGCTAATAATCCAGAAAAGGAATTCACTTTAAATGTGGATGAAAAAAATACTTCAGAGGCTCAAAAACAAAATGCAGATAGAGTTCAAGGTGAAGTAGAAGAAGAAGTTGCACAAGCAGAAGTAGAAGAGGAAGTGGCAACAGAAACAGCAACTGAAGATGAGGTGGCTGTAGAAGAAGATGTTAATGTTGCAGCAGGAACAACTACTGAAGTTAAGTTTATTAACCCTGTAGACGGTGAAATAAGCAGAGTGTATTCATATCCTCAACCAAAAGAAATGAAAGATGGAACAAGAAGGAATATTAGAGGAATAGATATTGGAGCTAAAGTCGGAACAGAAGTAAAGGCAGCAGCTGTTGGAGAAGTAAAAGAAGTTTCCAACAAATCTGAAGAAGGTAATTACGTAGTAATAGCTCATGCTAATGGAATAAATACAAAGTATTGTAACTTAAGTGATGAGATATTAGTAAAGGTTGGAGATAAAGTAACAGAGGAAACTGTTATAGGAGCTGTAGGAAATAGTTCAAAAATATTCTCTAACAAAGAATTCGGTGAACATATGAATTTACAAGTTCAAGATTCTAATGGTAAAGATTTAGATCCAACAACTTATTTTACTTATAAAGTAAAAGAATAATTTAATTTCACCAGCTATACATAAGTATAGCTGGTGAATAAAAAAGTATATTTTATAAAAAACTAGGAATATTAATTAATATGTAATTTAAGGAGGGAGTATTTTGAAAGATTATATTGAAGAGAGAGTATTAGAGGTAGCTCAATACATAATAGATTCTCAAGATACAATAAGAAAAACTGCAAAGGTATTTGGTGTAAGTAAAAGTACAATTCATAAGGACATGACTGAAAGATTGCCTAAAATTAACCCTGTTATAGCAGAACAAACACATTCAATATTAGAATTGAATAAGGCTGAAAGGCATATCAGAGGTGGAAAAGCTACCAAGTTAAAATATAAGGCTGTTGATTAAAAGTTTGTTATGGTAAATATTGAATCATTATCATATTCCATATATAATTAAATAATATAAAGAAATTTGTAAAATTTCGTAAGTGTATTAATAATTAAGTAGGAGTGAAGGGAATGTGGTTTTGGAGAAAAGGAACTGACCTAGGTATAGATTTAGGAACAGCCACTGTTTTAGTTTATGCTAAGGGGAAGGGAATAATATTAAAAGAACCTTCAGTTGTTGCTATAAATAAAAGTACAAATAAGGTACTTGCAGTAGGTGAAGAAGCAAGAAAAATGATAGGAAGAACACCTGGAAATATTGTAGCTGTTCGTCCATTAAGAGATGGAGTTATATCAGATTATGATGTAACAGAAAAAATGTTAAAAGAATTTATAAAAAAGGCATATGGTAGAGGAAAGATAACAGCACCAAAGGTAATGGTATGTGTTCCATCACAAGCTACTGAAGTTGAAAAAAGAGCTGTAATGGATGCAACAAAAAATTCTGGTGCAAAGGAAGTTCATCTTATAGAAGAGCCTTTAGCAGCAGCAATAGGATCAGGATTAGACATTACAAAACCTAATGGAACTATGGTTGTTGATATTGGTGGAGGAACTACTGACATAGCAGTTATATCATTAGGAGGAATCGTTGTTAGATCCTCAATAAAGGTTGCTGGAGATACATTTGATGAAGCAATAATTAGGTACATAAGAAATCAATATAAGATAATGATTGGTGAAAAAACAGCAGAAGATTTAAAGATAGAAGTTGGTTCTGCATTTGCAGGAGCTAGAGAAACTTCATCAACAATGAAGGGAAGAAATCTAGTAACTGGTTTACCAGATCAAATTTCTGTAACTAGTGATGAAATTAGCGAAGCTCTTAAGGAATCTGTAAGTCTAATTGTGGACAGTGTAAAAACTATACTTGAAAAAACACCACCAGAATTAGCAGCTGATATAATAGAGAAGGGAATCCTTATGACTGGAGGAGGAGCTTTATTATTTGGATTAGATAAGCTTATAGAGAAAGAAACTGGAGTATCTGTAACTATAGCGCACAATTCTGTAGAAGCAGTAGCAGAAGGAACAGGATATGTGTTAAGTTATTTAGATAAATTAGATTCTGTATTAATTGGACAAGAAATAACATTAATTGATTAATATTATATTAAATAGATAAAAGGTATAGGCTATTATAGTCTATACCTTTTTGTTGTTAAATTTAAGTATTATTTAAACTATACAAATAATAAGTATGAATTAAACTATCAGTGATTACTTTTGCCATTTGCATAACTAAATCAAGTCGTATACTCCTAGATGTGAAGAGTTCAGAGTTATTACTAGAATCTATTATTCCTATAATAGAAGCAAGTCCAACATCAGGAAGGGTTTTACCAACTCCTTTTCCAGGATGTATAGGATAGTTTCTAGAATGAATTTCACCTATAGCTTTTTGATCTCCAAGGCATGCATCTATACCTATAATAGATGCACTAGGATGTGAATTTTTAATTTCTTCAAGTTTTTTTTCTATATTTAAAGCATGAATGGGTTCTTGAATAGTTCCATAAACGGGAAGTGGGAAATGTTTTTCTTTTAAGTATGTTCCAACTAATGGACCTAAACAATCTCCAATACATTTATCTGTTCCAATACAAACTATAACAGTACTACTATTTAAGTAGTCTTTCATAAAATTAGCTATTTCATAGTACGCAAGTGAAGATTTATAATAAGTTTTCAATTTCTCCAAGCAATTCACCTCCTAGTATAGATATATATGATTAAAAATAAATAAATATAATAAAAATATTATTTATGTATAAAAAAAAAATTTTAGGGAATTATTTTAGACCTAAGGAGTGAATAAAAATGAAAAGAATATTAGTTACTATATTAGGATTTATTTTTGGAGCAAGTTTACCTATATATGCAATGTTTTTTTGGGAGCCTAATGATGATTTAGAAGTGTTAGAAGAAGTGGGAGATTATGCAGAAGAATATAGTATAGATGTGGATGATAGTAGTGTTGATGTAATTAGTAGTGTAAACTTCTTTAAAGTTAATCCAGAGGAAATAAATAAATCCATGACTAAAGAAGAAATAGAAGAGTTAAAATCAATAATAAAAAAGCTTTCTGCAATAGATATAATGAAAATAGATGAGAGTTTAGAAAAAAATGATGTATTAACACATACAGAATTCGTTATTAGAACTGTAAAAACTAGATTAAGTGATAGTGATTATGAGAATTTCGAGAAAATACTAGATAGATATATAGATTTTTCATTGTTAAATGAAGAAGTTTAAAAAAACATATTGCTTAATAATAGTTAGAAAAAAAGAGAAAATAAAAGAATATAAAAAGTAATTTATCTAAATGAGTGAATTTGGAAGTTGAAAAAAAGTTGGTATAAATATATACTAATCATTGTCAGCCGGACAGATACATAAGTTTCGGTTGGTAAATTAAAAGTTAATTAAGTTTAAATGGGGGAGTTCCCGAGTGGCCAAAGGGGGCAGACTGTAAATCTGTTACGTTTCGTTTCGATGGTTCGAATCCGTCCTCCCCCACCATTAAAACTTAAGAATATGCTGGCATGGCTCAACGGTAGAGCAGCTGACTTGTAATCAGCAGGTTGTAGGTTCGATTCCTATTGCCAGCTCCAATATAAAATGGGGGAGTTCCCGAGTGGCCAAAGGGGGCAGACTGTAAATCTGTTACGTTTCGTTTCGATGGTTCGAATCCGTCCTCCCCCACCATTTTATAAATTTAAGGGCGCATAGCTCAGCTGGGAGAGCATCTGCCTTACAAGCAGAGGGTCACAGGTTCGATCCCTGTTGTGCCCACCACTTAAATAATTAAAAGCAAATAATATGCTGGCATGGCTCAACGGTAGAGCAGCTGACTTGTAATCAGCAGGTTGTAGGTTCGATTCCTATTGCCAGCTCCAATAATGGGGGAGTTCCCGAGTGGCCAAAGGGGGCAGACTGTAAATCTGTTACGTTTCGTTTCGATGGTTCGAATCCGTCCTCCCCCACCATTAAAAAGCAAGATAATATCTTGCTTTTTTGTTTTATAAAATTTTTTGAGTTTAATAATTTGTAAAAAATTGTAATTATATAATATTAGAAGCAATTTTAGATGAAAAATATAAATCATTAAAGGTGAAGATTATAATTAAAAATGATTATTTATTAATATAAAGTATAAAAATATACTTGACCATATATTTAAAAGATGATATAATTCAAAACGTAAAATTTGATATTAGTTCTTATCCAGAGAGGTGGAGGGAAAGGGCCCTATGAAACCCGGCAACCTGTGAATATCACAAAGGTGCCAATTCCAGCAAATTATATTTGCAAGATAAGAAAAGTATGACTTATAGTAGGTCTCTTCTTATCGAAGAGACCTTTTTTATTTACATAATAGTTAGAAAAATAAAAAAATTAATATAGAATTAATATCAAATAAATTGAAAGGAGATTATATAGTATGAGAAGATTATTTACATCAGAATCAGTTACAGAAGGGCATCCAGATAAAATTTGTGACCAAATTTCAGATGCAGTTTTAGACAGTATTTTAGCAAAGGATTCAAATGCAAGAGTAGCTTGTGAAACAGCAGTTACAACAGGAATGGTATTAGTAATGGGGGAAATATCAACAAACTGTTACGTAGATATTCCAAAGGTTGTAAGAGAAACAATAAAGAACATTGGATATGATAGAGCAAAGTTTGGATTTGACTGTGACACATGTTCAGTATTAACATCAATAGATGAACAATCATCAGATATTGCTATGGGTGTTGATGAAGCTTTAGAATCAAGAGAAGGTCAAAAAGATGATGTTGAAGCTGTAGGGGCAGGGGACCAAGGGATGATGTTTGGTTTTGCAACTAATGAAACAGAAGAATTTATGCCATTACCAATAGCTATGGCTCATAGATTATCAAGAAGATTATCAGAAGTTAGAAAAAATGGAACTTTACCATATTTAAGACCAGATGGAAAAACACAAGTTACAGTTGAATATGAAGATAATAAAGCAATTAGAATAGATGCTATAGTAATATCAACTCAACATGGTGAAGAAGTTACTCAAGAACAAATAAGAGAAGACTTAATGGAACATGTAATAAAGGCTGTAGTTCCAGCAGAATTATTAGATGAGCAAACAAAGTATTATATAAATCCAACAGGAAGATTTGTTGTGGGGGGACCACAAGGAGATTCAGGATTAACAGGAAGAAAGATAATAGTTGATACTTATGGTGGATATGGAAGACACGGTGGTGGTGCTTTCTCAGGAAAAGATCCAACAAAAGTAGATAGATCAGCAGCATATGCAGCTAGATGGGTAGCTAAAAACTTAGTAGCAGCAGGAGTTGCAGATAAGTTAGAAATACAACTAGCTTATGCTATAGGTGTTGCTAAGCCTGTATCAATAGAAGTAGAAACTTTTGGTACTGGTAAAATTACAGAAGAAGAAATAGTATCAGTAGTTGAAAAAGCTTTCGACTTAAGACCGGGAGCTATAATAAGAGATTTAGAATTAAGAAGACCAATATACAAGCAAACAGCTGCATATGGTCACTTTGGAAGAAATGACTTAAATCTACCTTGGGAACAATTAAATAAAGTAGAAGAAATTAAGAAGTATCTTTAATTAAAATAAAGAGGTTAGCATTAGGCTAGCCTCTTTTAATTTTTAAATATTAAGCATTGTGAACTAATTTACCGTTAACAATTACTTTTTTAACATTAATGTCTTCATCGAATAATACTAAATCAGCATCATATCCTTCTTTAATAAGGCCTTTTCTATCTTCAACCTTACAGTGTCTAGCTCCGTTGAATGTAGCCATTTTAACAACTTCATGTAATGGGTATCCTACATTTTTGAAGACGTTTCTGATTGCCTTATCTAAAGTTAATACTGAACCAGCTAAGCTACCAGTAGTTAATCTAGCAGCACCTTCAGATACAACAACATCTTGCCCACCTAATGAATACATACCATCAGGCATTCCACAAGCCATCATAGCATCTGTTACTAATAACACTTTATCAGTAGTTTTTTGATTATAAGCTATTCTTAATGATGGGTATGATATATGTATACCATCAGAAATAGTTTCAGTAGTTATTTCACTATCAAAAATTGCTCCTACAACACCAGCTTCTCTATGAGCAAATGGAGTCATTGCATTAAATAAGTGAGTTGAATGTGAACATCCACATTTAATACCATCCATAGCTTCTTCATAAGTAGCTTTAGTATGTCCCATTGAACATACAACTCCTTTATTAGAAAGGTATGATATTAATTCTTTTGCACCAGGTACTTCAGGAGCAACTGTTATAGAAACAACAGCATCTTCAGCATCTCCAACCATTTCGTTGTAGTTTTCTACAGTTGGTGGAATTAAATAATTTGGGTTTTGAGCTCCAATAGCACTAGGACTGATAAAAGGTCCTTCTAAGTGAGCACCAAGAACGTTTGCACCATCAGTACCATTTTCTTTACAAGTTTTGATGGCTTCCATGGATTTTCTAATAGCTTCCTTTGAAACTGTCATTGTAGTTGGTGTAAATGATGTAGTTCCATGTTTAACTATAGCTTTAGATATTTCATTAATAGCTTCAACAGTTCCATCCATTGTGTCATGTCCACCAGCACCATGTATATGAACATCTATAAATCCTGGAGAAAGGTAAAGACCTTCACCGTCTATAATACAATCTGAAGATGTTTCAGTAGGATTAATTTCTTTTATCTTACCGTTTTCTACTAAAACAGAACCGTTTTCAATTTTATCAAGGAATATAATATTACAGTTTTTAATTAACATAAATTTAGTCCTCCATTTTATTTTCTAATTTAGTTTTATTTTAAGATAATTTTTAAAATTTATATTATGCTATAATTATATAATAAAACTCGTAAGATTAAAATATTATTAGAAGATTTGGAGAGATAATATGGAAACTATAAATGGGATAGTAGAATCTATTGTATTTAAAAGTGATGACACAGGATATGTAGTATCTAAAATTATAGTTAATAAAGAAGTTATAAATGCAGTGGGAGTAGTGCCGTTTTTGAAAGAAGGGCAACATGTAAAGCTAAAGGGCCAATGGGTTCTTCATAAACAGTTTGGACGTCAATTCAATATAGAAGAATATGAAGAAGTTCTTCCTAATTCTATAGAGGGAATAGAGAAGTATTTAAGTACAGGTATAATTCATGGAATAGGACCTGTTACAGCTAAAAAGATAGTTGAAAAGTTTGGGGAAAATACATTAGACATATTAGATAACAATATAGAAAAACTTCAAGAGATAGAGGGCATCGGAGAAAAGAAGTTTGCTATAATATATGAATCATATATAGAGCAAAAAGATTTGAAAGATATAATGATATATTTTCAAGGTCATGGTATGACAACCAATCAGTGTATAAAAATATATAAAAAATATGGAGCTCAAGCTAGAAAAGTAGTTGAAGATAATCCTTATGTTTTGTGTGATGATATATCAGGAATTGGATTTATAACAGCAGATAGGATAGCAAAGAGTTTAGGAATAGAAAATACTTCTCAATTTAGAGTTCAAAGTGGAATAAGATATGTATTAAATCAGTTTTCATCATCAGGAAATACCTTTATGCCTAAGGAAAAATTAATAGTGGAAGTTTCGGATGTTTTAATGGTAAGCGCTAAATTAGTTGAGGAAAATATATATAATTCTGCGTTAGAAGGAAAAATTAAAATTGAAAAGATAGGAGAAATAGAAGGTGTATTTTTATTACCATACTATTACTGCGAGTTAGGTGTGACAAATAAGATAGTTACATTAAGTATAGAAAACTTTAGAACTATAAATTCTGATGTTGAATTTGAAATAGGTGCTTTTGAACAAAAAAACAAAATAAATTTTGCGCCATCTCAAAGAGAAGCTATTTTAGGTGCTTTTGAAAGTGGAATAGAGATAATCACCGGTGGTCCAGGGACAGGAAAGACAACTATAATAAAAGCCATAATAGAAATATATGAAAATAATGGAATGAAAGTGCTTTTAGCAGCACCTACAGGAAGAGCAGCTAAAAGAATGACTGAATCCACAGGAAGAGAAGCTAAAACTATACATAGATTATTAGAAATGGGTGTAAGTGAAGAAGAAAACTCATTTTTTGGTAAGGGAGAGTCATCACCATTAGAAGGAGATGTAGTTATAATTGATGAAGCATCTATGATAGATATAATGCTTATGCAAAACCTTTTAAAAGCAATAAAGCTTGGAACTAGGGTTATAATTGTTGGAGATGTTGATCAGCTTCCATCGGTTGGAGCAGGTAATGTTCTTAAGGATTTAATAGAAAGTAATTTTATTAAAGTGGTTAGGCTTAAGGATATTTTTAGGCAAGGAAAAGAGAGTATGATTGTAACAAATGCGCATAAGATAAATAATGGGGAAATGCCTGAATTAAATAAAAAGCAAGGTGATTTTTTCTTTGAGGTAAAGGAAGAATATGATTCTATAATATACACTGTAGTAGATTTAATTAATAGAAGGCTTCCTAAATTTAATAGCAAATGGGATAAACTAAAGGATATTCAAATTTTAACTCCAACTAGAAAAGGTGATCTAGGAGTACAAAATTTAAATAATAGGTTACAAGAAATATTAAACCCTGAATCTCCTACTAAAAAAGAAAAGAAGTTAAAGGAAATGATTTTTAGAGAAGGCGATAAGGTTATGCAAACTAAAAATAATTATTCGCTAAAGTGGTTAAGGATTAAGGGAAATGGAGAAAATGAAGGTGTAGGTGTATTTAATGGAGATATGGGCTTTATAGAAAGTATAAATGAATCAGAAAAAAACTTTACAGTAATCTTTGATGATGAAAGAAAGGTTGTTTATGATTATATATATTTAGATGAATTAGAATTAGCCTATGCAATAACTATTCATAAAAGCCAAGGAAGTGAATTTAAAGTAATAATTATGCCTGCATTTATGGGTTCACCATTTTTAATGAATAAAAATTTGTTATACACAGGAATAACTAGAGCAAAAGAGTTAGTGGTAGTTGTAGGAATTCCGAAGGCATTAAAATATATGGTATCTAATACTAGAAGTATGGATAGATATTCTTCTTTAAAGGATAGAATATTAGAGATTACATCGAATAATATTTTTAGCGAATAAACAAGGAGTGGGCTAATGAGATATGAGAATGTAATTAATCATAAAGAATTTGCAACATGTGTTACTAAGATAAATAAATGGTATTTAAGAAAATCAAAAATGTTAACTATAATAAGCACTCCATATAATAGTTCAATTATTTATTCTAGCATAATAAATGAACTATTAAGAAATGGTGGAAAAGTATTATATATATGGGGAAAAAATAAATCAAATATTAATTTGATAAACAACATAAAATTAACAAACAAGAATGTCACATATTCTTATTTAGAAAAGGGAGTAGAAGATGTACAAATAATATTTACTAGCTTTAAAAATGCAATAAATATAAGAGGATATTATGACTTGTGCATAATTGATGATATTAGTAGTTTTTCTTATGTAGGAAAAGAAGAATTATTAGAGCTTATAGAAGCTATGTATTTATATAGCAAAAGGATAATATTATACTCAATAGAAAAAGTTGTAACATTAGGGGAACGTATAGAAGTTTCAGAATTACAATCCAATAGACCGTTTGTAGAGCCAAGAATAATATCAACTAGAATTAAATTAGATGAGGATATTCCGTATAGTCTTTATGATTATTTAAAATGGTTTAGAGATAATAAAAAGACTGTATTAATATTAGCACCAACAGAAGAAAAATCAAAAAGTATTTATAGTTACTATTCAGAAAAATTAAATATTTCTGGAACCAAGGTAGTAAGATTAAATAGGGATTCATGCACTAAAGATATAGATGGATTATTAAAGATAAAGGATAAATCATTATTTATTGTGAGTAACTATGTGGAAAACTATATTGAATACATTACTGATATGAGTATAGTAATATTATTTGCAGATGATATTTCTTATTCTTATAAAAAGATGATTTTTATGTGTGCGGAGGTTGGAAAAGGAAATAAAGTCTCTGGAGAAGTACTGATGGTATCAAAAGACATATCTGAAAATATGGATAAGGTAAAAGGTATGGCTAGAGATTTTAACAAAAAAGTATGGGAAAAGGGATTATTAAAATAATTAAATTAGTTATTAATCAATTATTAGACATTATTTATCCTCCTGATGATAAGTGTATATCTTGCTTAGAGGGAGATAATATAGGAATATGCAATAGATGCAAAGGAAAAATACAAAGAGTTAAATGTAATGGTGAAATAAAATCATACGCATTTTACGGAAAAACTATCAGAAGTTTGATTTTATCCTTTAAGTATGAAAAAAACTTTTTAGCAGGACGCATACTTGGAGAGTATTTATGTGAGCTAATAAATGAAAATAATATTAAAGCAGATTTAGTAATGTACGTACCATTAAGTAAAAAGTCCTTTAAAAAGAGAGGATTTAATCAATGTGAATTTATGGGTAAAATAATAGCAGAAAGATATAATATGAAATGTTATAACGGGATAATTAAAATAAAAGATACAAAGGAACAAAAAACATTATCAAAAGAAGAGCGATCGGAAAATGTAAAAGGGGTATTTTCTGTTAAAGATGAAAAATATTTGATAGGAAAATCAATAATATTAATAGATGATGTGGTTACAACTGGATATACAGTTAAAGAGTGTAAAAGTATGTTAGAAAAGATTGAAGGTTGTACAATAAATGTATTGACAGTTGCAAAAAGTGAGATATAATATTTATATAAAGCTAGGTCTGTGGATGAAAGTCGATGCCAGTCGCAGGCGAAACGATCCACGTAAGTTAGGCAAAGATTCTAATGATCACGGTGCGGTATAGATGTTAGTCCTACCAACTTAGGTTGAGAGTGTGAGTAGTGAGAGGTTAAGTCCGGGTAGCAAAAGCTCCAGTAGGCGAGTGTGGGGTCAAAATCCAGGTCAGCTAGCTTTATAAGAAGACTATTAACGTAAGTTAATAGTCTTCTTGCTTTTTAAGAAAAAAGATAGAAGAAATTACAAATAATATTCAGAAAATTAAATTAATAATATTGATTTAATCGTTTTCTAATAGTATAATATAAGTAAGGAATAGATATATATTTGAAATCTTCTAAGCTAGGCTTAGAACTTAAAGAGAGGGGATGACCTTATTATGAAAGTCACAGTAATAGCAAAAAATATTGATTTAACACCAGCGATAAAAGAAATGGTAGAAAAAAAGATTTCAAAAATTAGCAGATACTTCTCACCTGAAATTGAAGCTAAGGCTACACTATCAGTACAAAAGAACAGACAAAAAGTAGAGGTAACAATACCTTTTAATGGAGTTATATTACGAGCTGAAGAACATACTGATGATATGTATAAATCTATTGACTTAGTGGAACAAAAGCTAGAAAGACAAATAAGAAAGCAAAGAACTAAACTATCAAGAAGAAATAATGAATCATTAAGATTCCATGGTTTAGATGAAGTTGCTATTGAACAAGATAAAAATGATGGAAAGCTTGTTAAGGTAAAAAGATTTGGCATAAAGCCAATGTCATCAGATGAAGCAGTTTTACAAATGGAATTATTAGGACATAATTTCTTTGTATATCAAGATTCAGATGAAAATAAATTATGTGTTATGTATAAAAGAAAAGATGGAGATTATGGTTTGTTAGAACCTGAATATATATAAAGTTTATAAGTATAAATAAAAAATGAAGTGTTTATGCACTTCATTTTTTATTAAGAATGTTATTTATGTTATTTTCTTGAACTTATAAGGGTGAAAATGGTATAATTTATACAAAGAAAGAAATGGTTTCTTAAAGGTATAAAATTTACGCAAAATAAGATACGATTGGAAGGATAAGAAATATGGGATTCTTAGAAAAAATATTTGGGACGTATAGTGAGAAAGAAGTAAAAAGATTACAAAAAACGGCAGATAAAGTTGAAGCATTAGAAGCAGATATGCAAAAGCTTTCTGATGATGAACTAAGAGGAAAAACGGAAGAGTTTAAAAAGAGAATATCAGAAGGTGAATCATTAGATCACATATTACCAGAAGCTTTTGCTGTATGTAGAGAAGCTTCCAAAAGAGTTCTTGGAATGAGACATTACAGAGTTCAATTAATTGGTGGAATGGTATTACATCAAGGAAGAATAGCTGAAATGAAAACAGGGGAAGGTAAAACATTAGTTGCAACACTTCCTTTATATTTAAATGCTCTTACTGGTAAAGGGGTTCATTTAATTACTGTTAATGATTACCTTGCAAAAAGAGACCAAGAAGAAATGGGAAGATTATATAGTTTCTTAGGATTAACATCAGGTTGTATAGTTCATGGATTAACTCCTGATGAAAGAAGAGCAGCTTATGGCTCAGACATTACTTATGGAACTAATAATGAATTTGGTTTTGATTATTTAAGAGATAACATGGTTATTTATAAAGAGGAAAGAGTACAAAGAGAATTAAACTTTGCTGTAGTTGATGAAGTTGACTCAATCCTTATAGATGAAGCTAGAACTCCACTTATAATTTCAGGAGCTGGAGAAAAATCAACTAAGTTCTACAATGTTGCAGATAACTTTGTAAAACAGCTGTTAGCAGAAAGAGATTTCACTATAGATGAAAAAGCTAATGCAGT
This sequence comes from Clostridium sp., assembly GCF_051654825.1. Lineage (GTDB taxonomy): Bacteria > Bacillota > Clostridia > Clostridiales > Clostridiaceae > Clostridium. The sequence continues at coordinate 11,704 of NZ_JBOFYU010000035.1, read as the reverse complement.
TATGCTAACAGAAGATGGGATAGCTAGAGCAGAAAGAGCATTTGGAATAGATAACTATGCAGATGCTGAACATTTAGAATTACAACATTATATAACACAAGCTTTAAAAGCAAACTACACTATGAAATTAGATAAAGACTACATGGTAAAAGATGATCAAGTTATTATAGTTGATGAATTTACAGGTAGACTTATGGAAGGTAGAAGATATTCAGATGGTCTTCACCAAGCAATTGAAGCTAAAGAAGGAGTTAAGATTGAAAGAGAATCTAAAACTTTAGCAACAATAACATTCCAAAATTATTTCAGAATGTATGAAAAGTTATCAGGAATGACAGGAACAGCATTAACAGAAGAAAATGAATTTAGAGAAATTTATTCTTTAGACGTTATAGTTGTGCCTACACATAGACCAGTAGCAAGAATAGATAATACTGATTTAATTTATAAAAATGCAAAAGGTAAGTACAATGCTATTGTTGAAGAAATAATAGAAGCTAATAAAAAGGGTCAACCAGTTTTAGTTGGTACTGTAAGTATTGAAAAGTCAGAATATATTTCAAGCTTATTAAAGAAAAGAGGGGTTAAGCATCAAGTGCTTAATGCTAAATACCATGAACAAGAAGCAGAGATAATTACTCATGCTGGTGAATTTGGAATGGTTACTATAGCTACAAATATGGCTGGTAGAGGTACGGATATAAAGCTAGGTGAAGGTGTTAGAGAAGCTGGCGGACTTAAAATTATTGGTACTGAAAGACATGAATCAAGAAGAATAGATAATCAGTTAAGAGGTAGAGCAGGACGTCAAGGTGATCCAGGAGCATCAACATTCTTCATATCATTAGAAGATGATTTAATGAGAATATTTGGATCAGAAAAGATTCAAGGGCTTATGGAAAAACTAGGATTAGAAGATGATGAAGCTATTGATCATAAAATGGTAAGTAGAGCTTTAGAAAATGCTCAAAAGAAAGTTGAAGGTAACAACTTTGATATAAGAAAGAACCTTATCGGATATGATGATGTTATGAATATGCAAAGAGAAGTTATTTATAGACAAAGAGCAGAAGTTCTAGAAGGTAAAAACCTTAAAGAACAAATTGAATCTATGATAATAGAAGTAGTTTCAGATGCAGTTAAAGCTCATTTAGATGGAATTGAAGATAATTATGAAGAAGAAATAAAGAAGATGATTCAATATCTTGAAGACTTATGTTTACCTCATGGAAGATTTACAGTTGAAGATTTAATTGATTTATCTAACGAGGAAATGATAGAAAAGATATCTAATTTATTATTAGAAGTATATAGAGGTAAAGAATTAGAGTTTGGTGAAGAACAATTTAGAGAAGTTGAAAGAGTTATTTTATTAAGAGTTGTTGACCAAAAATGGATGGCTCATATAGATAACATGGATCATTTAAAGCAAGGAATTGGATTAAGAGCATACAAGCAAATAGATCCTACTCAAGCATACCAAATGGAAGGTAGTACAATGTTTGAGGAAATGATTGAAGGGATAAAAATTGAAACCGTTAAATTCTTATTCCATCTTAAAGCTGAAAGACCAGTTGAAAGAGAAAGAGTTGCAGAAGAAACTGGAGCTAGCCATGGTGGCGGTGAAGGAACAGATGCTAAAAAGCAACCTGTAAGAAAAGAAGAAACTGCTGGAAGAAACGACTTATGTAGTTGTGGAAGCGGTAAAAAGTATAAGAACTGCTGCGGTAGGGAAGTATAATAAAAAAGTGCCTTAGGGCACTTTTTTCACTACAAAGAATATTTTTAATTAATATAGTTAGGATGTGAATAAATGTTAATTCAATTAGAAAATGAGCTATCAAAGCTTAGTGCAATTAAAAATAACATAGAAGAAATGGGGGCTTCTCTTTGACAAGGGAGCACTAGAAAAGCAAGTAGCTGAATTAGATTTGCAAATGCAAGAAAAAGGCTTTTGGGATGATATAAAAAGAGCTGAGGAAGTAACTAAGGAAAGTAAAAGGATAAAAGATAAAATAGAAAGATATGATTCACTTATTAGAAGAGTAGATGATGTGGAAGTTTTAGCAGAAATCATGGAAGAAGATGATAATGAATCTGCAGAAGAAATAATAAATGAAATAAAATCTATTGAAAAAGAAGTAGATGAATATAAGATAGAGATATTACTTTCTGGAGAATATGATAGAAATGATGTTATTTTAACGTTACATGCAGGTGTAGGTGGTTCAGATGCAAATGATTGGACTGATATGCTTTTAAGAATGTACACAAGATGGTGTGAAAAAAAAGGCTTTAAGGTTGACGTACTAGATTTAATACAAGGTGATGAAGCTGGAATTAAAAGTGTCACATTAAAGGTAAAGGGTGAATTTGCATATGGTTATCTTAAGGCAGAAAAGGGAGTACATAGACTAGTTAGAATATCACCATTTAATGCAAATGGTAAAAGGCAAACATCTTTTGCTTCATTAGAAGTTTTACCTGAATTAACTAAGGATCAAGATATAGAAATAAAGGCTGATGACTTAAGAATTGACACATATAGAGCAAGTGGAGCTGGTGGTCAGCATGTTAATAAAACTGAATCAGCTATAAGAATTACTCATATTCCAACTGGAATAGTAGTTCAATGTCAAAATGAAAGAAGTCAATTTTCAAACAAGGATTCAGCTATGAATATGTTAAAATCTAAGCTTATAGAGCTGAAGGATAGAGCTCATAAGGAAAAAATAGAAGATTTAACAGGTGAGTTAAAAGATATGGGGTGGGGTAGCCAGATAAGGTCATATGTTTTCCATCCATATAATATGGTTAAAGATCATAGAACTGGTGAAGAAACTGCAAACTTAAATTCTGTAATGAATGGGGAAATAGATAATTTTATAAGTGCATTTTTAAAGCAAAGTTAAGTTATGATTAATTAAAGTGAACTATAGAGTTAAATTAATACTAGTATATTATAGAAGCATCTAGACGAATATTAATGTATCTAAAGCGTAGATACATTAATATTTCTAGGTGCTTTTCTTTAAATTATAAAATTAGATATTAGTCTATTTATTAAAGATTATTTTTCTTATTTCTACTAATAAATCCTACAAGTAGTAAGATTACTAATAAAGAAGAAAAAGTAATCATAGAATATTTACTATATAAGAAATTAGACATCTTGCTATAAGAGGAATCGAATATTTTTTCCTCAACTACATTATATACGCTTTCAATAGCATCTAAGTCTATTACATCAACTTTATCATTAGGGGTATGAATTCTACTCATATCACTATGACAAAAGCTTAATGAATCAATTCCTAAATTATTAAAGCTTGCATGATCACTAGAATCTTGATACGTTACTTCAAATGGAACATTATTTTTAGTACATATTTCTTGAATAGATTTTAATAAATCTGAATCTTTATCTTTAAAGTTTGCGCCTTGCATAAATGTTATTGGAAAGTCCTTAGCACCAATCATATCGAAGTTAATTACTTCAGCACCTTTTAAAATTTCTAAGTTACCTTCTGCAAATGCCTTAGAGCCTAATAAACCAAATTCTTCAGCATTTAAAGCAACAAAAATAATATCTCTATTAGGTTTAGCATAAGTTGATAGGCTTCTTTGTAATTCTAAAAGAAAAGAAGTTCCAGAAGCATTATCTAAAGCACCCCAATATATATTTCCTAGACCATCACTTCCAAGGTGATCGTAATGAGCTGTTAAAACAAGTGGAGGAAGGTCTTTTGATTTACCTTCTATAACACCAACAACATTTGATATGCTTTTTTCTTCAGTTGAAAATGGAATATGAATAGCAACTTCCAACCCGTTTCTAATAGAATCTAAAATAGCATTATAAGTATTAGTAGTAATCATTATAACCATATCATAAGGGCAGTTGCTCATAAAAGAACTCCTAAAGGAAAAATCATCTTTGTCAGATACGTAAAATAAGCATGTTCCTTCAGGTGTAGTTACGTCTATGGATCTAGTATAAATATTAATAGTATTTTCTTTAGAAAAAGTAATAGAATTAATTTTAAAGTTAAGCATATCTTCTTTAAAATCTTTGCCATAGGTTAATTCTTTAGCAATATCACCATTTTCATAAAATTTTATATAAGGTGCGGTGTTAGTTTTAACAGGGCATGTTGTAGTAAAGTCTTCCTTATATGATTCGTTTAATGGAGAAAGCTTAGAATCTTCAAAAGATTTTCTAATAGCTTCACTAACTAGAGTGTTTTCATTACTACCAGGTAAACGACCATTATAAGTTTGCGATGATAAAACAGTAATACTTTCCTTTACCTTTTCAGGGTTAAAGGATGAATATGTAATATTAAAATAGCTAGATAAGCATAATAATAAAATACATGAAATTAATGTAAAATAGTAAAGAAATTTTTTCTTCATAAAAATACCTCAAATAATAGTTTTAATTAATACTATTACTTGAGATATAGAATTATGAGAAATAATCTAAAATATGTTTAATTAAGTTAAGCTTTTTTATAAACTAAATCAATTAACCCAAAGATTAATGAAAATAAAATACATATATAAATAAATATATTTAATTCGCTATTAATTATGGCAAAAATTCCACCTATTAATGAGGATAATAGGATAGAAATACTAATAAATTTTGAAAATCCTGAATTAGTAGTAAAAAGCTCCCGTGTAGAAGATAATATAATTAAAACTAAAGATAAGAAATAACAAATACTTTTAAGAGTATCTGATATTTGAATAATAGAATATTGGCTTAAAGCTAATAAAACTATAAAAAATATAAGTAAAATGCTAGTTATTTTATTGATAACAAAAATAAATTTATCCATACAATCACCTATCTGTAAAATATTTACAAATAGATTATACTTCTTTATAGACATAATATCAATAATGTTCATTAGTGTTAAATAGATTCAATTTTAATATATTTTACAGCATTAGAGAAAATAAAAATTATGTAGAATATATTTCATTGTATTACTTGTAAATAATATTATAATTATAGTATCATTATGTAAAATTTGACGAGAGTTTTAGGAGGAATAAATGGTTAATATTGAACAACGTTTAGAAGAAGAATTAGGCTTAAAGCTTAGTCAAGTAAACAATGTTATTGCATTACTTGACGAAGGGAATACAGTTCCTTTTATATCTAGATATAGAAAAGAACAAACAGGTGCATTAACTGATGAGGTTTTAAGAAAGTTTCAAGAAAGATTAACTTATCTTAGAAATTTAAAAGATAGAAAATTAGATGTTTTAAGATTAATAGATGAACAAGGAAAATTAACTAAGGAAATAAATTTATCTTTAGAAAAGGCAACTACGTTAACAGAGGTTGAAGATATATATAGACCTTATAAGCAAAAGAAAAGAACAAGGGCAACAATAGCCTTAGAAAAAGGGTTAAAGCCATTAGCAGATATTATTTGTAGTGGAAATTTTAAAGGTGATATAACATTAGAAGCTAAAGGATTTATAAATGATGAAAAAGGAGTAGCTGATGAAAAAGATGCTATTTCAGGAGCATTAGATATTATAGCAGAAATGATTTCTGATGAGGCTAAATATAGAAAATGGATAAGAGCATTAGTATTAAGAGAAGGAAAGATAGAATCTAAAGGAAAGGGTGAGGATACTCCATATGAAATGTACTATGAGTATAGTGAAGATGTATCTAAGATACCACCGCATAGAATACTTGCTATAAATAGAGGAGAAAAGGAAAAAGTACTTTCTGTAAAAATAATAGCAAATGAAGAAAAGATAATAAGTTATTTAGAAAATAATTTATTAAAAAATAATAGTATTACTGATGAATATTTAAGATTAGCAATAAAAGATTCTTTAAAAAGACTTATATATCCTTCAATAGAAAGAGAAGTTAGAAGTGAATTAACAGATATAGGGGAAGAAGGAGCGATAAAGGTATTTAAAGAGAATCTTAAGGCTCTATTAATGCAACCACCTATAAAAGGAAAGGTTGTTATGGGTTATGATCCAGGGTTTAGAACAGGATGTAAAATAGCTATACTAGATGATACAGGAAAGTTTTTAGAAAATGTTACAGTATATCCAACAGTCCCTAAGCGTGATATAGCTGGAACAAAAAAGATATTAAAAGAGTTAATAAATAAACATAAGGTAGATGTAATATCATTAGGAAATGGGACTGCATCAAGAGAATCAGAAGAAGTAATATCAGAGATGATATCAGAAATAAAAGCTGAAACAGGAAGAGAAGTTGCATATGTAATAGTTTCTGAAGCAGGAGCTTCTGTATATTCAGCATCAGAGCTTGGAACAAAGGAATATCCAGACTTAGATGTTACTGTAAGAGGAGCTATTTCAATAGGAAGAAGACTTCAAGATCCAATGGCAGAGCTAGTTAAAATTGATCCTAAGGCAATAGGTGTAGGTCAATATCAGCATGATGTAACTCAAAAAAGGTTAGAAGAATCATTAGTAGGAGTAGTCGAAGATTCAGTAAATAAAGTGGGAGTAGACTTAAATACTGCGACACCAGCATTACTAAATCATATTGCAGGTATAAATCAAAGCATAGCAAATAATATTGTAGCATATAGAGAAGAAGCTGGAACATTTAAGACAAGAAAGGAATTACTTAAGGTTAAGAGACTAGGGCAAAAGGCCTATGAGCAATGTGCTGGATTCTTAAGAGTTCCAGAAAGTAAAGAAGAGTTAGATAATACATCAGTGCATCCAGAGTCATATGATGTAGCAAAAAAATTAATTGAAATATTAAATTATACAAAAGCAGATTTAAAAAATAAGAACCTTAAAGATATAGAAGAAAGAGTAAAAGAAAAAGGTTTAAATAATTTGGTTAAAGAATTAGAAGTTGGAGAACATACACTTAAGGATATAATTAAGGAATTACAAAAACCAGGAAGAGATCCAAGAGAAGAAATGCCTAAGCCTATTTTAAAAACTGGAGTTATAGATTTAAAAGATTTAAGTTCAGGGATGATATTAATGGGAACAGTTAGAAATGTATCGGATTTTGGTGCTTTTGTTGATATTGGAGTGCATCAAGATGGGCTAGTTCATAAAAGTCAAATGGCTAACAGATTTGTAAAGCATCCACTAGATATTGTCAAAGTAGGAGACATAGTTAAAGTTAAAATAATGGAAGTGGATGCAAAAAGAAATAGAATATCATTATCTATGAAAGATATTCAAGAATAATTTTAAAAAAGCTTGTACAAATCATATTTATAACATATAATGGGACTATAATTTAATATATCTTCAGGGCGGGGCGAGATTCCCCACCGGCGGTAAAGCCCGCGAGCTAGAAATAGTATGATTCGGTTAAATTCCGAAGCCGACAGTATAGTCTGGATGAAAGAAGGTAGTAGTTTAATGGTTTATTATATGCTATAGGTATAGAATAAATCTGTTTAAGTGAATTTTAGCTCTGATGTAATTGTGTTGCATCAGAGTTTTTTTATTTCCTAACTATTACCCTAGAAGATAAATTTTAGGAGGGATAGTGTATGAACACAAGTAACAAAAATTTAAACAAATTTGTAAAGATATCGCTTTTAGGAGCTATATCAGTAGTACTAATGTATTTTGATTTTCCTATTACGCCATTTCCATGGTTAAAAATTGATTTAAGTGATATTCCAGCACTTATGGGAGCTTTTGCATTTGGTCCTATGACTGGAATAGTAGTAGAATTAATTAAAAATATTTTAATATTGTTAGTTAAGGGAACACAATCAGGATTTGTTGGAGAATTAGCAAACTTTATAGTAGGAATATCATTAGTAGTACCAGCATCATGGATATATCATAGAAATAAAAGTAGAAAATCTGCTTTATTAGGAATGGGATTAGGTATATTAAGCATAGAGGTAATAGGAATATTAGCAAATGTTTATTTATTACTACCAGCTTACGGAATGCAAATGGAAAAGGCAGAACTTTTAAATTATGTAGCAGTTGGATTAATTCCTTTTAATGGAGTAAAGGCAGTACTAGTATGTTTAATAACATATATACTATATAAAAAAGTTTCTAAGGCAATTTTTAAAGTTGACTCAAACTTTGAAAATAAAAAAGATAAGATTAAAATAGCGTAAAAAAAACTAGCCATACTATTGTGTGGCTAGTTTTTTTGCATAAGAATAGCATCTTCTTTATTATCAGAATAATAAGCTTTTCTTAATCCTATTTTTTTAAAACCAAAAGATTGATATAAATTTTGTGCAGCTATATTTGAGCTTCTAACTTCTAAATTTATAACATAGCAATTATTTTCATTACAAACTTCTAGTAGTTTTTCTACTAAATTAGATGCAATTTTATTTCGTCTATATTCAGGAAGTACAGCAATGTTTGTAATATCACCTTCACCAACTATTATCCATATTCCTATAAATCCTACAACGGTGTTAGTTGATAAGTCTCTCGCGACTATATACTTAGCTATAGGATTATTAAGTTCTGATTCGTAAGATGATCTCAGCCAAGATGTAAATGAACATTTGGTACTAACATCAAATATTCCATCTATATCATTTGTTGTTAACAAATTATAAGCTATTTTCATTTTTTAATGCCAACCTTTTTTCAAGTTCTCTTTCTGCTTGAGGTTTCTTTAAGTATAAAGGAGAAGAATTAGCATCATCAGAAATACCTTCAGAAAGTAAAGTTAATCCTAGTTCTCCAAGGGAAGAGGCTCTTACTATACTTAAATGGTTAGGCGCAAAATACGAATTAGGTAAGTTTTTCTTTAAGTAATCCTTATACTTAGTCAAACCATCCCCAGTAAAGATAACATTTTCACCTTTTTCTTTTAATAATTCTACTAACTCAGATAATTCTAAAGCAGAATAATCACTAATAGGAGTTAGCTTACCATCTATATTTTTATAAAGACAAGTATAAACACTATCTCTTAAGGCATCCATTATAGGGCAGATAATACCTTGGAAGTTAATTAATGAATATGCAAGAGCATCTAAGCTTGAAACACTTACATAAGGCTTATTAGATCCAAAGCTAAGACCTTTAACTGTAGCCATACCTATTCTAAGTCCTGTAAATGAACCAGGTCCTTTAGAAACTACAAATCCATCAATATCATCAATATCTAAATTATTATCTTTTAATAAGTTTTGAACCATATCCATAACTAAAACAGAATGTTCTCGCTTGTTATTAATTGTATATTCACTAAGTAGGCAATCATCTCTTAAAATTGCAGCAGTAGCAACTTGAGACGATGAATCAATACTTAAAACTATCATATGCTTAACTCCTTTATATAACTATATTTATCTCCATAAGGAGTAATAGTGATTTTTCTAAAGTTTTCACCTTTTTCTAAATCTTTTTCTATAAGTATGTGTAAATATTCAGAAGGAAGTATTTCTTCTATATAATTAGCCCATTCTATAATTGAAACACCATTTGAAAATATGTAGTCATCAAATCCAATTGCATATATTTCATCAGGATCGCTAACGCGATAAACATCAAAATGATATAGTTTAAGTCTTCCAGAATCATATTCATTAACAATTGTAAATGTTGGACTTGTTATATGTTCATGTATATCTAAACCTTGAGCAATTCCTTTAGTTATGTGAGTTTTCCCAGTTCCTAAATCACCTGTTAAGCAAATAATATCTCCAGGATTTAATAGTTTTCCTAGTTTTAAACCTAGAGATGTTGTACTTTCAACACTATTAACAGTAAAATGCATAAAGTATCTCCTTTCTTATATAAATCGTATATGTATATATTCTATCCAAATTTGACTAAAAAGAAAAGAATAAGATAAAAAACATTATTAATTTTGCAAAAAAGTAGTTGATTTTATCCTTAACATAATATATAATAAATATTGTTCAAAGGGGTATGGCTCAACGGTAGAGTAGTGGTCTCCAAAACCATTGGTTGTGGGTTCAAATCCTACTGCCCCTGCCAAAAAGACTAGCAATAAAATGCTAGTCTTTTTTTTATAATAATTTTCTTGCTGTAAAAAAATTATAAATTTGAGTGATTTTGACTTTTTGTTTTACATATGGAGGATGAATGATCATATCATTACCTATATATATAGCAACGTGCTTTCCGTTAAAAGTGAAAATTAAATCACCAGGAAGAAGTTGATCTTTATTTACTTGAATACCTACGTTTAAAAGGCTTTTTATATCTATAGGTAATTTTACTCCTACAGCTTTTTTATATACGTATTGAATAAACCCAGTCTGGTCAAAGGAGTTTGGACCATTATCTCCAAATTTGTAAGGTGTTCCTAAGAGTTTTTTTGCTTCATCAACGATTTTTTTTCTATTTAGGTTGACGTTATTATAATATGAGTTCATAAGCTTTACCTCTTTTGTGTTATATAGATATTATATGAGGATAAAGGACATAAGTTGAAATAATATTGAATAATATAAAAATAAGCATAGAAGATATTATAAATCTTCTACACTTATTTTAATTTTTTATTAAGCTAAGTTTAATTCATTACTAAGTTCATCCATAAGGTCTTGAACAGAAACTAATTTGTTTACTTTACAAGCATTGGAGCCACAGAAAATTAATCCATTATCAAGATTTCCTTTAACAGCATTCATTAATGCTTCACTAATGCAATAAGGTGTTGAAGCTGGATTACAAGGGATTAAGCAATCATAACATTTTGAAACTTTTAAATTACCTTCTTTAGTAGAATCAACAAATTTATTTGCTATAGCTCTTCCAGGCATACCAACAGGACTTTTTACAATAGAAATATCATCATTACTACAATTTACATATGCTTCTTTAAACTTATCATCGGCATCACATTCATGTGTACCTACAAAACGTGTTCCCATTTGCACACCGCTAGCTCCAAGTTTTAGATATTTGGCAATGTCATATCCGTTAAAAACTCCACCTGCTACAATCACAGGAATAGACTTATTATATTTTTCTTCAAAAGTTTTAACTACTTCTATTATTTCTTTTATATTGGTATCAAAGTTTTCAATTTCTTCATTAAGAGATTCCTTTGCAAATCCAAGATGACCTCCAGCTTTAGGACCCTCTATTATAACTGCATCAGCAGTAACAGAATTATGTCTATCCCAAACTCCTAAGATTACTTTAGTTGCTTTAACAGAAGATACAATTGGAGCAATTTTTACGTTGCTTCCTTTTGTGTATTTAGGCAGCTTAGTTGGTAAACCAGCACCAGATATAATTAAATCTACACCACCTTGGATAGCAGCCTCAACATGCTCTTTGTATTTATTCATAGCAACCATAAGATTGATTCCTATTATACCGTTATTTGATTTTTCTTTTGCAATTTTTATATGTTTTTTAATAGCTCTTAAGTTAGCTTCTAGTGTATTTGTATTGAAATCAGGTTCTTTAAATCCGGTTTGTGCACCAGAGATAACACCAATTCCACCTGCTTTAGCAACAGCTCCAGCTAAGTTAGATAAAGATACTCCGATTCCCATACCCCCTTGTATTATAGGTAGCTTAGCTATTAAATCTCCGATAACTAATGGTTTTATATTCATAAAAATAACATCCTTTCAAAGAAATATTTTGATTATAAAATACTTTTATTATCAAAGTATTTTATAATCATTATAGCAAATTTTGAATATTTAACAATATTAAATAGAAAAATATTAAATAAGTT
>NZ_JBOFYU010000034.1:0-27778 GCF_051654825.1 Clostridium sp. | reverse complement strand
ATATTAATATTAGTTGAATCATCTTCATATAATCCATCAAATACTCCTAAGTTATAGAGCATTTGTGGTAATTTAGAATTCTTTTCATCACTATCCATCAGAAGTATAATTCTATTCGCTAACTGACTTTTAAATATATAATCTATTTCTGAAAATAAAATAGCCTGTCCATCCAATGTACTATTAATAATCAAAACATCATATTGCTTTTCTTTTAACAATTTAAATGTATCTAACTTATTATTCGTAACATCAATGTCCAAGCTTTCTTTGTAATTCTTTTTATATAATTTAGAAATTTGCTTGCTGGAATTTATGTAATTTAAAGCAAATAATACTCTCATAATTCCACCCCACATTAAATATTGCCAATCACTATTGATTAGCCAACGAGTAAAATTATATCACGTATTCTACTATAATAAAACGTGAGTTTAACTGGTTTTATAGCTACTTTATTCCAATGAATTTTTATCTAATTTTTAAAAATTTTAAATAAATTTATTTTACTATTTTTTTCTTTTCTTTGTTCTTCTTTATTTACTATAGGATCTGATACTATGGCATAATAATCTTTTGCTTCTTCCATAGTTCTTTCATTATTCAGAATATGAATTATATAATCTGTATCTACATCATCTTCAAATACACCATTATATATTTCATTATTTATAAGCTCAGTTAATAATCTACTATCCCTATACTGTTCCCCTATTATTAATATAGAATTACTATTAGCCATGTCAAATATCTTTATTATATCTCTAAGCTGCAAATCTTCTTCTAAACCTTGGCTTAATATAATTGTATTTTTCTCACTTTCAAGTTCCTCTATTAAAGCAAATTTATAATATACTCTATGAATATCACAATTAGCTTCTATTAGCTCTTCATATGTCTCATTATTATTTACTAATTCCACAGCATATAAAATTCTCACGATGTCCTCCTAAATAACTTTATATTATAGTTTTTCCTAAATTCATTATTTAATTATTAATAATCAAACTTTTGTTAATCTAAAATAGACAGAGCATACAATGTGTATGCTCTGTCCTCCTAAGTTATTAACTTAAATTTAATTTTTACATCATTTAATCTATAACTAATATAACTCATAATTACTAACATATGATGGAATTATTATTTTAGATAATGTTTTAGTTATATCCGTTAAGCTCGATTGTGTTAAACTCAACGTTCCTTTAGATGTTAATACTGCACTTCTTAATACTGGATTCTCTCTACTCCAGTCATAGTTTATTATATCATTTAAGCATTTTAATATACTATCTTGATCACGCTCGTATTTGAATATATTACCAATTACTCTGCCTAATATTAAAAGTCCTGCTCCACTAGTTATAATAGATTTTTCTCTTACTTTAAGAATCCTACTTTCATCTAATATACACGATTTAATTATTTGGTTTTCCTTCAATAATTCTAATGTTAACTCTGATCTAAATCTAACTTCATCCATTAATTCATTATCAGCTTTTATTTTATTTGAAAAACTTTGAATACTAGTTTTAGATTGTGAACTATGTCCATTAATTTCCACTATTAAATTTCTAATATTATTAATTGTATAAATGTCTTTAGAATTTTTTGATATACTAGTTGATATTAAATCAGTTTTATCTTTTAAATACTCGAATTTGTCTAATAAATCCATTATTATATTACTTAACGCATCTCTTGAATTAAATAAAGTATTTATAGATGCTGTAGTAATCTTTCCATTTTGATTTACATCTACAAAATCTTGTCTTATTTTCTTCGTTCTAGTTTCATATACTATATTTAATACAATAAATGAATCTTTAAGTACATCTGGATATTCTTCTGCTAACTCTATTATTGCAGCTGTTCTATGATTTCCATCTAAACATTCAAACTTTTCGCCCATAGGCACAAATGCCATTCCAGAAATAGATCCTCTCATTTTTAAAAGCTCTTCTGTTGTATAATTCAAATCTGACTCATCATATATAGTTCCGTTAAAAGGCATAGGCTTATCAGAAACCAAAGTAATAGGTGGCATAATAAATTCTTCTTCATCTAAAATGTACTTTTTAATTTCATTTTTATGCTTTGAATCCAAAAATCTATTTTTTATATCTTTTGGAATTGGTTCGTTTTTTTTTCTTACTTTACTTATTTTAACAAAGCTACTTAATGATATTAATGGTACCGTAATTGTTACCCATTCCCTATCAGCACTTAAATATTTCATTGCTGGTAACATTAATGATGGTGTTGAGCAGCCTGTTATAACAGGTTTTATAGGTTTTATAGTATTATTCATGATTTAATCAACCTTTCTTTTGTTTTTCTCGCACTATAACTATATATAACAAAACGTATTACGTCAAGTTTTAAACGTATTTTTTCACTTACTTACATTTTACGTTTGTTTATAATTCTTTTACTTGCAATATAATATTTTATAAGATGAAAGTAGCCTTAGGCATATATATTAGTTGCCTAAGGCTACATCTATCTCTTATTTATGATACAGTTCTCCGTAACAATGATAAATGAGGTTTTTTTCTATAATAAAGTTTATACCTAGGTATCTTATCATCTAATATAATCCATCAATTCTTTTACTAAAATATCAACCGTTGTTCCAGGGTTCATATTAGATGCATTCTGTTCACTTTGTCTGTGATAATATTTGCGTAACTTTTCACTTCTCATTATTGCCATATCTACTTTATCTAACATAACATCAAAAATATTTGATATATTTTTATTATATATCCCATTATTAATATTATTATTTTTAAAATGATTATTTAAATTACTTAAATATTGATTTCTTTTTATACCTACACTTAAATCTTGAAAATGTAACAATAACCATAGCTCAAAACTTTCATTAGACCATGCTACTTCAATATTATTTTCTTTAGCTAACTTAATTGCCACATCAAAATCTGAATTATCATCTTTGTCAAATACAACCCATACTTTACTAAAATTCTCTCTATTTTTTCTTTTTATAGCTTCATTTACTAGTACACTTGTGCTACGTCCCTTACCTTCTACTTTTATTGGATAGTTTTCTTGAATCTCTCTATTTCTATATCTATTATTAATAATTTTCTTCATATTCTCAAAATAATTCACTTCTGTTTCAGTACCCTCTGTAATTATTAAACATGTTTCAGGACGTTGATCTCTAACACTAATTTTTCTTGATTTTCTTATTCCCTCTCGTCCTAACTTACTCATATTTTTTATCCTCACTGATATAAAATGAATTTAATATAGGGATTGCTCCATATTTTCCTGATAAGTAATCCTTATTATAACTAGCATCATTCCTTACTTTTTTATCACCAACTTTATATTCTGATAATGAATATAAAGTTGCAACTGAATTTATATCCTTTTCTACAAACCATATCTGGTCTCTTCTAAATATATCTTTATTAAGTGTAAAGTCATCATGTGCTGTATAAATTAATTGTGCTCCATTTTCATTAGTTTCTTCACTATGAAACATACTTAGTATATATTTCATTAGTAATGGGTGTAATTTTGCATCTAGTTCATCTATAAATATTGGCATTCCTAATTCAATTGAATGTTTAAATAAACTATATAATGCAAACATTTTTTGTGTTCCACTAGACTCTTCATAAAATGGAATTGCAACTAATTCACTACTATCCTCAACATTATGATAAGAATATATCCTATATCTATTTTTTTCTCCCTCTATATTTATTTTTTCAACTTTTATATCTACTATATTAATATCTATTGCATTCAAAAATCTTACCAGTTCTTTTTGATATTTTCTATCTTCGATTATAGAGGATACTCCTCTTGTTATAAGACCTTCTATTTCACAATCTCCCATGTCAACAATAGTTGTATTACTAAACCATTCCATAACATCTTTAACATATGGAATTTTAGCATTAGAACAAATTGATAAAAACAATGTATTATCCTCTGTAATTAATGCTAAACTCTTAGCATCCTTTAATTGGGTTGAACACTCTATTTGTTTACCAACTCTCTCAAATAAACTCTTATACTTAGCTGTTTTTTTGCTCCTAAAATCTCTTTTGTATAACCATTCTTCTAATACCTTTTTATTATCTATTTTAAACCCATATTGATATTCATCATTCTTATATTTAATAAAAACCTCAAACTCTGCTGGTTCTAATTTTGAGCTTTTATCAAAAGCATATCTCTTTAATGGTATATCTATATTACTAGTTGAATATTTAAATGAATTTAATATAAAACTATTCATAAAACCAAAAGCCTCAATAACTGTACTTTTACCACTTGCATTTGCTCCATATATTGCTGCAATTTTAAGTATTTTTTCACTTCCCATATCTATTAAATTATATTGATGCTCTTTTAATGATGTAGCTGTCATATCTAATGATGTTTCATATTTAAAGCCCTTATAATTTCTAAAATTAAATTGAATAAGCATTTTTCTCACCTCTTAATTATATTGTATTATATAAAACTTAAATTGTGAACTTTTTTGAGATATTTTCTCACAATTATATTCTTGACAATATTTTTATATCTTATTCATTACTATTATTGTTCTTACTTATGATACGCTATTTCTACTTATACAAATAGCCTTAGGCAAGTCATATCAATACCTAAGGCTATAAACCTCATTTACTTATGGTATGGTTCATTCTTTATTATTCTAAATAATAACTCTAATTATTATTGGAATTATATTTAGAAGTATTAATAATATAAAGCTAAACTTAACTAAATATCTCCCCTGAAGCTTAAATCCCAAATCATTTTTACTTACTATTAGTTTAGTTACTCCTACATAAGCAAGGATAGCTGATATTATAAAACTATTTTTCTGAAGAAACAACACAATATTATTAACTCTATCTGTAAATGATACTTGGAATATTAAACTCTTATCTCCCTGAATGTACATCATAATCAGAGGTATATTTATATATAATAGGAATACTAATGATATCCCTATTAATGAGATAATCCCTCTTTTTCTCTTACCTAAATCTCTACTACCGAATATACCTAGATATATTAACATCACTAAAATATACAATGCATATATAGATATAATAACATTTCTACCATCTATAGTTATAGTCTTAACCCATTTCATAATTACACTACCTAAATCAATAGCATGGCCATTACTATAACTATTTATTTCTTCATACTGATTAGTATAAAAGTCTGGTAACATCTGCTTTTCATCAATGCTTTCATTTAACTGCTTGTTTTGTTCTATTATTTTTTCCTCTAATGATACTGCACTTACACTTATAGTACTAATGAAAGAGAATCCTAATACTAAAAATAATATTACATATATCTTCTTACTATTAATCTTACTCATTTATATTACCTGTTAAGTAATCCGATTTTTTAATTTCTAATTTACTTATCTTCTCTTCTGACCTACTTATAAGTTGAGCTAACTCATTATTCTTTGACTCTAAGCTGTTAATAGCTGATATATTACTATTTATAGTGCTTTCAGTATTGGCAAGCTCTGTATCTATTTGATATTTCTTTTCTTCTTCTAGTTTTTTATTCTTATCTATTATAGTTTCTATTGCTAATTTATTCTCTTGAATTAGGTTCTCATACTCTGATATTTGAGTTTCAATACCTGAAATCTCTCTATCAACAATTTCTACATAATACTCTTTATCACTTTTTTGTACTAATGAATTATCACTATTAACATCTTCAATATTAGAGTAGAATTTGAATGGTCCTACTGCTTCATTCTCTTCGTTATTTGGATCATCTAAATATACTTGTAATGATAAATATGACCACCTTTTGTTATGTGTTGTAATAACTACATATTCATTGTCAGTAACTTTAATAGCTGTTACTGGAATTAATGCTCCTGGATCTGCTTTACTCCTTAACTCAAATCTCGGTTTTAAATCCCTATTGATATTTTTATCTTCAACTTTAACATTGAATTTTATAAATCCATTAGTTGAATTGTACTCTCTATCCTGTAATGAAATGTTGATTGTATCATATGATAAAGGAGTATTTAATACTGTGCTTATATCACTACTTGTACTATTAAATAGCATGTTTGAGGATAAGAAAAATAATAATCCTCCACTAAAAATAATAGTAAATGCCATATACTTAAATCTGCTATTTCTTTTTATTATATATAGTAAATCCTCTAGTTTTTCTTTAAATAATTCTAATTTGTTATCATTCATTCTACTCACTCCCCTCTGGAACTACTCTTGTGGCTGCATAGAATATTGGCTTCCAATAACTATTAAACTCAGCTATTACAACACCTCTACCAACTGCACAGTGCAAAAATTGATTATTTCCTATATACATCCCCATATGGCTGTTTGTTCCCTCTGTATTAAAGAATACTAAGTCTCCTGCTATCATCTCATCAAAGGCAACTCTTTTACCCATATTTATCATTGTATATGTCGTTGCTGATTCTACAGGACCTAATTCAAGACCTGCTTGCTTATACATGAAGTGTATTGAACTAGAGCAATCGAAAACCCCTCTATTAATATCATTCTGATTTCTTCCTCCACCGTATACGTAAGTTGTTTTTCCTATCATACTCTTACCTACTTGTATAGCTCGTCCTATTACTCCATCTACATCAATTGCAATTCCACCTTTTCTAAATTCCATAGCTGTTTCATATACTCTATTAGGATAATTAGAATGGGCATTATCTAAATCAACTGTCATTCCATCACCTTGTCCATAATTATATACTGCGAATAATCTCCTTAATGACTCCCTTAATACTGGATTATCTTCATCTGCATCCCAAGGGAATAACTTCATATTTTCAACGTTGAATGGTTGAATTGTATCTACTATTCCACAAGCTTTAAGCGCATAATTACCTTTTTCCATTAATGAAAATGATCCAGCAAGTATTTGCATTTTACTATCTTTAAGAAATATATCCCATGCTTCTTCACTATTTGAATAGCTATAGCCTGCTTCTTTAAACCATTGATCTAAGCCTTTATTTAAATAATAATCCCAGTTACTAGCTCCATCATTTTCATATTTTCTAAATTGCATCAATCCATATGCTCCTGCTGAACTAACTACATCCATCCTAAATGATGATTCATGCTTACACACAGCAGCTAAAACCCAATTGGGTATTCCTGATACTTGAGAAGCATAATTAAAGTCTTCAATATATTGAGCAGGAACCTTTCCTTCTAAGTTTCCAACTCCACCAATAGCAGTGTTTTTATTAGTTGTAACAGCCATAGTAGCAACCATTATAAGCATTAAAATTAATACTACTGGTCCACTTGTTCCTATACTCCATAAGGCATATTTACCTACCTTTTTTACTAATGTAATTTCAGTTGAACTTGTAGCTTCCATTATTCAACCTCCATTATTTAGCGTAGTAATCTACTACTTTAAATTCATTATCTATTTTTTCAACGCCAACTACATATTCTGTATTGCCTTTACTTGCAATAATGTCTCTGTTATCAATCCAATTCCAATATACAATTACGCTATAATATAATCTTCCTTCATCAATTACATATTCAAATGAATCTGACTCAATATTCTCTAATTGCATTTCCTTAATATTCTCTTTAGCACCTGGCCATGAGAATGGCTCTATCATGTCTCTAACAAAGCAGTCCTTAGCTGCATACTTCTTAGCTTTATTTACATGTTTATCTGGATTACTACTCTCATATAAGGCAATCCCTTGAGCAAAATTTTCAGCTACATTTTTTGATTGAATAAGTTCTTCAAATGAAAAATGGTCATTCCACCAATATTCTTTTATCCATTCAATATTATTAATCTCTAATGTTTCTCTATCAGTAGTTCCTTGAATAATAGAGGACTTATATCCATCCTCTATTTTTACTATCTTATCAATGCTTGTTTCTTCTTCTTCATTACTATAATCAGAAGTGTTATTATTACTTTCAATATTTGGTTTATTATCTTCCTTCTTACTATCAGCTCTATTACTAAAGAAGTTAAATCCTAATCCAAATATAAAAGCTAATAAAGCTACTCCTAACCCTATTGCAAATTTCTTATTCATATTATGCTCCACCTTCAAATAGCTTTAACTCTTCATTTGTTGCATCTATCTTGAATGTAAGATTTCTATCCCCATTTATAGCCATTACACATTCACCTTTTCTTAGGAATGGAATTAGCTCTATTTCAGATATTGTAATCTGATTTGAGAATATTTCAGCGATAGCTTTTTTAGCATTATTATCTTGTTGTAATATAAATTTGTATTGAGATAACTCAAATAGTGTTTTTAGCTTACTTAACTCCTCCGTAGAGCAACTTTCTGGCACAACATCTCTTATACTCTGTGTGGCTAATATAAGCCCTGAGAAGTACTTTCTTGCTTCTCTCTCATACCTAATTAAGTAATCAACTGCTATCATATTGTCAGTATTAACAAACTTATGCGCTTCATCTAATATAAGTAAATACTTTTTAGCTTCATCAAAAGTTTTAATTCCACTTTCAAACATCTTTTTTTCTCTAATTCCTTGCTGTAATGCATTATTCCAAAGCATTGTAAGTATATTAAAGGTCTGAGCTTCAAATATTCTCTTATCAAATTGAGTTAAGTTTTTAACCTCAAAACTTACGATTTGCTCTTTATCCATATTTTCTATTGAGCTATGTCCATTGAATAAAGCTCCATAATCTCTTACAATTCCCTCAACATTTAAAATAATATGTTCTAATCTTTCTTGCCTTGATTGAGTTAAATTATCTCTTACAATAGTAAATTCATCATCTGAATATAATTGTTTCTTAGCATATTCAACTAGTTCCTCCATAATAGGATACTGAAGAGTATTATATGTAGTAGCCTTATTTCTTTCTATTCCATAGTCTGTATAGAAATCCGATAATACCTTTTCAAACTCTCTTATTTCAGCTTGTTCACTGTTTGGTGATATAAATTGATATATCATACTAACCTTAGATAAATGAAGCATGAATGAATTTTCTTCATTAACCTTATTAGTTGTTTCATCAATTACAGTCGCAAATATTTGAAGTGGATTGATTATCCCATCACTCCCATCTAGAGCAACTACTTTACCACCAAGCGTTGTAACTAAAGTCTTGAATTCTCCAGCTATATCTAAAACTCTAATTGTGTTATTTACTATTGCATTATTAACTAAAAGTTTCTTTAAGAAGGTAGACTTACCACTTCCCATCATTCCTACTACAAGAGCATTATAAGACTTCCTAATCTCATTTCTTGTAAATAAGTCAAATAATACATTGCCACCTGTTCTTGTAGTTCCTATATAGATACCTGTTGGATCTGTTAATTCAGAATAGTGGAATGGATATCCTCCCCCTAAAGCAAATGATGGAATTTGTTTTCCTTGCCTATTCGGTAGTTCTTTAGATTGCTCTGTAGCACCCTTAAATAAAGCTTTCCACTCATATTCTTGCTCATTAAGGAATACTGAACCTCTAAATCCTTCATTAGTTAGATTTTCAACTATATGCTTAACCCTATCTTCTAACTCCTTAGAAGTCCTAGCTGATACATATAATCTGATTGTAACTAACTTTATTACTTCATCTGATTGAGTTATTTCTTCAACTAAATCAGTTAAATTTCTTGATTCAGCAGCTGCATTAATTTTATCTACATTATCATTTATGTGATAATATCTATCAGCTTGTTCTCTTATTGATTTATTAAGCTTATCAAGAGATACTTTCCTGTCTTCTGTAGCTATATCTACAGTAGCTACTACATCTTCATATGATAAAATACTCTCTAGCCAAAAATTATCTACATAAGTAGGTAAATCATATATTTGAATACAAGCTTCGTATCCATCACCTTTAACTACTTGTCTATCCTCAAACTTTATCCCGCCAACAGGCTGTATTTTTTTAATCAGATATGGATTATAATTAATTTCTTTAGCCATTCGTAAAGCCCCCCTAGTTCAACTTAGTATTGAAATTATTCAACTTAAATAATATTTTCAACTTCTTTTCTAACTCAATTTCTTCAACCTTGAATGCAACATTTTGATTTATATATAAAACTCTTTCTCTATCCTCAATTTCTTCTTTATTACTAGCAAAAATCATGATGTAAAACTCTTTATCGAATCTATTTTGTTCTAAAAATATTAACTCATCTAACTTTCTTTGTAAGAACTTCTTAGCTATTGGATTAGTTGTTACTTTAAGATTCTTTTCAATGTGCATTTGCTGTGTTGTTGTATTAACAGGAAAGTTCATACTAAGTATCTTGAAGTCTTCTGAATAAGCTCTCAAAAAACTAATAAAGCTATATATATGCCTTTGTATATCACTCTCCGATAATGCATGTACGTCTTTAGTTTTAATTTGATATAGATCCATGTATCCATACTTCATAATGAATCTATCGTCTTCATCAATATCAACAAAATCCATAACATCCTTTGTATAAACTGAGATACTTCTATCAGTCTTTTTAAGATTTTTCTGTTCTTCTTTTAATCTCTTTTTTTCTTCCTTAGCCTTTAATTTTTCTTCTTTACTTAACTTAACTTTTTCCTTCTTTTGTTTTTCTTCTCGCTCCTTAACCTTTTCTTTGCTAGGCCTAATACTTATATCTTCAAGTTTCTTAAATCCCATTTTTCCTTTGCCCCCTATTTTATTTATAATTTCTGAGTAATTTTCACAAATAAAAATCCTAGCAATTACTAGGATTTTTAATTTTGAAAACTAATTTACATTCTTCTATAAACTTTGTTATCTTTTTTAAATGAATAATATATACTTTGATATAATCTTCTCTTGGGATTTGATCTACTCTTACTTAGTAGAAACAATGTCCCTGCAACTACAAACAGATAATAAAAAACTATAAATGGTTGATATACTAGAGGGGAAAACATAACACTTACCATCAATGCAATTATTGATATAAGGAAGTCCTTCAAGTATATTGACTTACTAAACTTAATTTCAGTTGAAATTTCTTTAGGTATAATGTACTTCATTATTTCTCACCTCTATTTTTAGTAAAGTTTCTTGGAATAACATCACTCTTTTTATTACTATTTAAGTTGAGCTTTCCATTTATATTTATACCATCCATTCTTTGCTTCCTTCTGGTAGCATTTAAATCTGATCTTTTGCTTGAAGTCATTTCTGAATGATTGTTTAATGCTTCATTAAATTCAATCTCTCCTGGTACATTAGACTTATAAGCATTTAAATTATCACTACTGCATTTATCTACTGATCCATTTTCTTGTCCAGATTGGTTAGCATTATCGTTATCTTTGTTATAGCCTGATTCTTTCATATCTTGTTCAATATCACTATATTGTGGTATTCCAACACTCTTACCTTTGCTATTACCTTTAATAGCTTGTCCTACACCACTTTCAAATGATTGTGTACTTATGCTACTATTGCTCTTTCCATCAGTATTAGAGTCTCTATTAGAAGAGTTTATATCATTGCAATCTGATTGATTACTTGAAATATCATCTAAGTTATGAACTCCATACTTTTCAGCAGCTTTTCCATATGCATCAGTCATATTTACTGCACCTTTAGTTGCTGCTTCTGTTAAGCCAGTTTTATCTGCCATTTTCATTGTGGATTTACCTATTCCACCTGCTATACTACCAGTAGTTTTTCCAGCTCCTATAATACCTTTACCAATTTTGCCAACTCCAGCTGTTCCTATTAAAGTTCTAGATAATCCACCATCCACTTGTGTTCCTAATAACTTTTGGATTATTGTTGGTCCTTCAAGTAATGCTATTGAAGTTCCCAATAATATAACCAAATTAGTTATAACTCCAACCCAGCCAGTACCTAGTTGTTGATTCTGAATCCATCCTGTAAATTCAGCAT
This sequence comes from Clostridium sp., assembly GCF_051654825.1. Taxonomy (GTDB): domain Bacteria; phylum Bacillota; class Clostridia; order Clostridiales; family Clostridiaceae; genus Clostridium. The sequence continues at coordinate 15,841 of NZ_JBOFYU010000034.1, read as the reverse complement.
ATAAATTCATACTGAATACTGATACCATCAATACTGCAAAGGTAGCTATTATATGTGTTAAAAGCTCTTTAGCCCTTTTACCTTCTTCGATATCTGTAAATATTAATATAGTTCCTACTATTCTATCTAAGGCTAAGTTAAATACAATTTTAACTGTTTTAACCCCCATAAGTAGCAATGTTATACCAACAATAATAAAGTTAGCTATAATTGAGAACCAATTTACATAGTATCTATAATACCCATCTCTACCTGTTAGCATATTTCCATCAAATTTTTTATCTACTATATTGCCATTTTTATCAAAATCTAATTCTTTTTCTACAACCTTTTTATTAGTTTTATTATCAATATTAGAACTTTTTAAAACCTCACTCATATCTATATGTTTTAATACAGATGGTGGTATATCATTATATGTAGTTACATTTGAAGGTAACTTAAATCCATCATATTCAGCATACTTCATTAAATCATGTAAATTTGCCTTTATTACTCTATCCGAAAGTAGGCCTTCCCCAGTATTTGTGCTTATACTCACACTACCAGTTAAACTACTAACTATCTTAACCCCTTGACTAAATATAATTGGTAAAGCCATTACAACAACGATAACTAGTAATGCTCCTGTAAAAGCATTACTTTTATTATCTCTTTTGAAGATTAGCTTATAGCCTAGAATTGCTATTGATATAGCTAAAATAGCTACCATTATACCTGATAACACACCTATATTACTTTCAACAATGCTAGAACTTACGAAGTTAATTACCTTATACGTGTTATGGACAACTGTATCAATAATGTCTACTAATTTCTTTAGAAACATTACAATTGCCCAACCTAATTCCCTAAGTAAGTCCTTAAAAACATTATCCGTTACTAATAGATCTGAGAGGTTTTGGAGTATATCTGATACACTCACTTACAACACCTCCGAAATATTAATTAAACTTCTATACCTACTAGAATCCAATGTTCTGCTTTAAGAATGAAGCTAATGCTGTTGCTCCAAGAACTACTACTAATCCAATTGCAGCACCTACATACCATGGTCTTGCTTTTCTAGCACCTTCAGCACCACCCATTATTTGAATAACTCCACCTGCACAAAATGCAATTGCTGCTGCTGGAACAGCTAAAACTTGAAGCCATTTAACAACCTCATACATTAAATTTGAAATATTACCTACTACATCTACACCCATTTTTATTTCCTCCTACGTAATTTTTATATTTTATTTTTAAAAGAAGATTTTCTTCTTAATAAACTAATTATTATACTTTAAATTCTTTTTAGCCCATTGATTTACAATGTTTAATGCTAGTCCATTTTTGGTTGAAGCCTGATAAATATATCTTTCCATATGTATTCTATTCAAAAGAATTAATTTATCTTCATCTAAACTAATGTTTAATCGCCTACATAACTCTCCATATTCGTCTTTCTTACCTGACTTGATAATATTTCTTTTATCTAAAGTTGGTTCATTGATCCATTCAGAAATAATATTAGCTATTAATTTATTTACTGTTATTTTTTCTAAATCCAAGTCATTATCAATGATGTGTTTAGTTAGGTCTCTATTGAGCTGTTTACTAATATACAAACTCATAATCTTTTTATTATACATTTAACCTCCCATCCTACTAAAACAAGAAAAAGAAGCTAGCTTAACTAAATAAACTTGCTTCTTCTCATTAAATACGTTAATAGTAATCTATCTTAAAATAACATTTACTGTTCCATTATATACACCTAGTCCCAATTGAATTGGTCCAGCTAATTAACATTCAATATTCATTTTTGACCCTTAATCATAATACAAAATAATTCACATTATGTCTAATTGAAATATATGGTTATTTCGGATTAATTATCTATAGAAAGTAAATCCTAAATATATATTAAACTTTTTTATATAAAAAGAATCTGTATCAAAATAATTTTTGATACAGACTCTACATTTTATAATTTTAAATTATCCAATCTATTAATTAGTAACTTCAACCATATACACTACTGTTATAATTTGTCCTGGTGAAACTATACCTAAGTCAAAGCCTGCTTCTGGATTATATTGAGGATAGTTTGTGCCATTAACTGTAACTGAACCTAGTACATATACAGAATTTTCTGGTGTAGCATCAAGGAAATTTACATTTGTAGCGTCAATATTACCCACATTGGTAATTATAACTGTATAAGTTAATTTATCACCAATTGTAGCATAGAGCTTATTTACTGCCTTCGTTACTGTTAAATTACCAAGTGCTACATTTGTTGTTACCAAATTTGAAGTTGTAGTCTTATTTAATGCTGGTTGTTTTGGATCAACTAAATACTTAAAGTTAATAGTAGCTTGGTTTGCAATTTTATTAGATACAGGAACTGAATCTACTGTAGCTACAAATTTAACAGTTATAACATTTCCAACTCCAATACTTCCTAAATTAAAGCCTATTGTCGGATCATAGCTTTCTTGTAATGTTCCATTTACAACTACTGAACCTACTTTAAATTTCCCTCCTGTTGAAGGCGTATCTTGGAAGAAAACATCACTAGCTATAGTATTACCCTTATTAGTAATAACTATTGTATAGTTTAATTCATCATTAATTGTTGCTATTGATTTATCAACCGTTTTAACAGCTGCTAACTCTCCTAATACTACATTTGTACTAACAATATTTGATACATTTGTCTTTATAATATTTGATGCATTTGGATCTATCTTATAACTAAATTGTCCTTGCGAATAATTTTGAACTATAGGTGGTATTGGTAGGGTATTAATTTTTACATCAAATTCAACTAATGCAGATTGTGATGGTGCTAAGCTACCAAGGTCTATTCCTAGGCTTGGGTTTGCATTAGGATAAATAACTTCATTTATTCGTACTGTCCCAGAAACAAATGAAATTTCTGGTTGAAGGTTATCTATAAATTTAACTCCTGTTGCAATTACATTTCCTGTATTAGTTAAAGTATTACTATAGCTTAACGTATCTGTTACTCTTGCATATAGTTTATCTACAGACTTAACTAAATTTAAATCTCCAACATTAATATCTGTTTTTACAGTATTACTTGTAGTAGTTAAATTATAGTCTGGTCCTGCTGGATCTATTTTATAATTTCCAACGGTTGTAGCATAGTTTGTTACTTGTGCTGGTGTTGGAAGTGTAGTTACCTTAGCCTTAAATGAAATATTTGAAGTATTTCCTGGTATTAAATCAGTTAAATAGAATCCTGTTATTGGATTAAAGCTTGGCTTTACTATACCATCAACATTTACAGAACCATCAATAAAAATTGCACCACTTGATAACATATCTGTAAAGAATAGATTATATCCGTTAGTATTTCCTATATTCGTTACAATAATATTATATAAAAGTTCATTTTGTATTGTTACATAAGCAAAATTCACAGTTTTTGTAGATGATAATTGTCCTATCTTCACATAAGTTACGACCATATTAGAATCTGTTGCTTTTGAATAATCTTGCCCTTGTGGATCTATTTTATAGTTGTAATTAATTGTACCCAAATTTAATATAGCTTGTTGTCTTGGTAAGGCTGTAATTGTTGCTTTAAAAGATAAAGTTACTTGCCCTAAAGTATCTATATTACCTATTGAAAAGCCAACTGTTGGGTCATAACTTGGTTGCTCTACTCCGTTAACTATAACCGAACCAGTATTAAAGCTAATTCCATCTAAAAATACATCATTAAATGTAACATTTGTAGTATTTACATTTCCAGAATTTTTAATTACAAAACTGTAATTTAATATATCTCCAACTGTTCCATAAACTTTATCTACAGCTTTAGTTATATCTAATTTTGACAAATTAATTTGAGTTACTACTGTATTACTCGTTACTTCATTAATAATTTCTAAACCTAGTGGATCAATCTTGTAACTAAATGTTGCATTTGCAATATTTAATATTGTTGTAGGGGTTGGTACTGATGTTACTGTAGCCTTAAATTTAACAACTACTGAATCACCAGCTTTAATTGTTCCTAAAGTAAAACTATCAAATGGACTAAATCCAGGCTTTGAAATCCCATCAATACTTACAGAATTATTTACAAATGTTAATCCATCTTTAACAATATCTCTAAAATTTACATATAAAGCGTCTACATTACCTGTATTATTAACTGTAATTGTATAAATAATTACATCATTAATTGTTGCATAATTTAAATTTACAGTCTTATTAAGAGTAATATTACCAACATTTATTTGCGTTTGAACTGTATTACTAGTTGTTGAAGTATCTATAATTGGTTTTGTTGGGTCTACATAATAGCTATAGTCAATCTTAGCAAAATTTTTAATTAAGCTATCTGCTGGAACACTACCTACTGTAATTGTAAATGTCACCTTTGTTGTTTCATTAGGATCAATATCTGGTAAGCTAAACCCTCTATTTGGATTATAATTTTCATAGGTTATATCATTAACCTTTACTGTACCTATATCAAAGTTTGCTTCAGATTGAATTATATCAATGAAATTTAAAATAGAGCATCTTGCTGAACCCTCATTAGTTAAATTAATTGTATAATTTAACTTATCTCCAACTGTTGCATAAGCTTTATCTACAGTTTTAGTAATATTTAATCTCCCTAACTTAACATAAGTTATTACAGTGTTAGAATTTGTTGTCTTTGTTTGTATTTGGTCTAAATCAGTAAGCTTATAGCTAAAGATTACTTCTGCAAAGTTTTCTACCTTTCCTGTGCTTGGTAAGTTAGCTATTGTGACAACAAAGCTTATAACAGTACTGTGACTTGGTAATAAGTCATCAATAATAAATCCTGCATTTGGATTTAATGCTGGTTTATTTACTCCATTTATCATTACAGAACCTGCAATAAAACTTAGATTAGCTTCAATTAAATCATTGAAATTTATATTTGTAGCATTTACAGAACCTGTATTATTAATAGTTACTGAGTAAATTAATGCATTTCCTAATGGTGCATAGTCTCTATCAACAGCCTTAACTACTGTTAATTCACCCATTGCAATTAAAGTTTCAACCTTATTAGTTGTAAATTCAATATCTATATATTGGTCTTCTGGATTTACTTTATATTGATAGTTTATATTTGCAAGGTTGTAAACTATATTGTTTGCTGGTCTTGATAATACTGTAACTTTAAATGAAACAGTATTATTTCCTCCTGCCTCTATATTTGGAAGGTTAAAGCCCGTATTAGGATTTAACTCAGAATATACACTTCCATTAATATTTACAGAACCAGATACAAAAGAGATATTAGAATCTAATAGATCTCTAAAAAACATATTTTCAGCAGCTGTAGAACCAGAATTGTTAATTTTAACACTATAAATTAACTCATCCCCAATTTTTCCTTGAGATTTATTTACTGATTTAGTTCCTGAAACTATAGCATCATTAATATTAACAACTGTCTGATTTGAAGTAATTGTTTTTATAATAGGTGGGTTATTTGGATCTATATTATATCCATGAGTTATACTACCTGTATTGTATAACTTCCCATCTAGTGGAATATCCTTAACCGTAACTGAGAATGTTATTATTTTATGATCTCCTTCTATTAAATCATCAATTATAAAACCTGTATTTGGATTTAAGCCTGGCTTATTAACTGCATCAATATAAACTGAATTTTCATTAAATATTGATTCACTTTGAATAGCATCTATAAATGATATATTTTTCAAAGTAACATTACCAGTATTTTTTATTACGAAAGTATAATTTACTAAATCTGTTTTTCTTGCATAGTCTCTATCATTTGATTTTGTAATAGTTAATGAACCTACATTAATAAGTGTGGTAACTTGATTACTTGTACTAGTTCCCCTTAAAACAGCTTCAGTTGGATTAATTTTATAATTATATTCCACATTAAAGGTGTTATAAATATAGCCTTGAGCTGGTAACGATATTACACGTGCTTTAAATTCAACAACAACATTCTCAGTCGGCGCAATTGTGCCTAAAGTAAAAGTTTGTAAAGGGTCATAGGTTGGTTCTGAAGTTCCATTGATCTTTACTGTACCTTCTTCAAATTTAATACCTATTGGTAGTAAATCTTTAAAAACTACATCAGTAACATTTATATTTCCTTTGTTTTCCACAACACAAGTATAGGTTAATAAATCATTTATTGTTGCATATCCCTTATCAACAGCCTTAGTACTTGAAACTACAGGTCTATTTATTACTGTAGTAACATCATTACTTGTTTTACTTCCAGTTTCCTCAACTGCTGTAGGGTTTAATTTATATTTGTAATCTATTGTTCCTCGATTTATTATAGTATTCGGTTTTAGAACTGAAATTACTTTAGCCTTAAAGCTTACAGTAATATTTCCGCTTGGATTAATAACAAGTCTTTCAAACCCGATATTTGGATTATAATCATTATATGCTACTCCATCTACTATTACTGATCCTGCAACAAATAATAGTCCATTTGGTAAAATATCCTTAAATAAAATATTAGTTAAATCAACAGTACCTGTATTTCTAGCCACTAAGGTATAAGTTACTATATCATCTATTGTTGCATATAACTTATCCACCATTTTAGTTAAAGTGGATGTTGCTATATTAATTACTGTAGTTACAGTATTACTTGATACAGTCTTACTCTTAGGTGGATTATTTGGTGCTAAATCATAATTAAAGCTAACTAACGCACTATTAATTATAGTGTTAGGATTTAGCACATTTGAAACTTTTGCATCAAAAGTCACATTAATAACTTCCCCACTATTTAAATTATCCAGTGGGAATCCTATATTGGGATTATAATCTGCTTTAATTATTCCATTAATTTTAACTGTTCCATTTATAAATAGGGCTCCATCTGGAATTATATCTGTAAAATAAATATTTTTATCAATAACATTTCCTGTATTTGAAATATTAAAAGAATAGCTCAGTGTATCATTTAAGGTTGCATAAGTTTTATTGACGGTTTTAATTATACTTAAATCACCATTAACTACATAAGTCTTTACATCGTTAGATGAAGTGGTATTTGTAATAATATCACTACTTGAATTTACTTGATAAGTGTAAACAAGCTTAGCATTATTTAATATATATCCAGCTGGAGGAACTGTATTTATAGTTACCGCTAAAGACACTCTTGTTGTATCTCCTGGGTGTATATCCTCTAATCTAAAACCATCATTTGGGTTTAATTCAGATCTCTTAACTCCGTTAAGATACACTTCTCCAGGTATTAAGGTTAAATATGGTGTAATCATATCTATAAACTTTACATTTTTTAATACTACTGTTCCTGTATTTGCTATATCTATTGAATAAATTAATACATCTTTAACTTCTGCATAGAATTTATTTACATTCTTAGTAATAGTAAATTCCATTTTATTTATTTCTGTTTGCACTGTATTGCTATTTACTGTATTATTTCTTGGTATTCCATTAGGGTCTGGTAAATATCCATAGGTTAATTGTGATTTGTTATAAATAACATTAGGATTGGGAAGCGAATTCGCTTTAGCTTGATAAGTTACAACTGTACTATTATTTGTACATAATGTTCCAATGCTAAAGCCTGCATTTGGATTAAATGATGATTGTAATACTCCATTTATAGCTACACTTCCAGGTATAAAAGAAGTTTCACTTTGTATAGCTGACATAAATATAGTATCTATAGCGTCAATATTCCCTGTGTTAGTTAAGGTAACTGAGTAATATAAAATATCATTAATACCACCATACTCCTTATCAACAGTTTCCACCATACCAATATTAACAAAGCTTGTCATTGTAGTAACCTTATTAGACACCCTTTCATCAGAAATTAATGGATTACTTTGCTCTATTTGATATTTAAATGGTACTCTAGCTATATTTTCAATTAATCTTTTTGCATCAACTGTATTAATGGCCATATCATATTTAATATTAACCTTTTGATTTGGACTAATAGTATCAACAGTAAATCCTGTGAATGGATTTAATAATGGTTTATTAACCCCATCTATATTTACTGTTCCTTCAACAAAAATAGCTCCTTGAATTGGGGTTTCAGCTATTTGTATATTTGTAGTTGGCATATTACCTATATTGTTTAGTGATAAGGTATAAGTTACTTTATCTCCTACCTTTGGATAATCATTGTTTATACATCTTTCACCAACTATATCAATATATTGTATTTGCACATTTAAAATATTGCTATAAATTGTTCTAGTAAAATACGGTCCACTTGTATAATATTGATAGTCCATTGTTAGCTTACTATAGCTATTAATTACTTTTGATGGTGGAAGTTCCTTTATATCAATATCAAAATTTATAGTAATGCTATCTCCTGAATTCATATCTGGTAAGGATATACCCGTAATAGGATTTAGCTCTTGATTTCTAATACCATTTACCTTCACTGAACCTGTTACAAATGTTGAATATTTTGTTATTATATCTTGAAATAATATATTACTTGCATTTTGCGTTCCTATATTTTCAATTACTACATTATAATTAACTCTATCATTTACCTTCGGAGTTAAATTTGAAGCTGTTTTAGTAACAATTACCTTTGCTTCCTTTACGTCAATGTTAACTATACTTGTTGTTGCATAATTTGTAGTAGTTGGTGACCCAGATCCTGATGTAAATGAATAATTGTAATCTATATATGCATTTAGCTTTTTACTTGGTGGTAAAGAATTTATATGAGCTGAAAACATTACATTTATAACACCAGCTACTGGTATAGTGCCAATATTAATACCATTTATTATACTTGAACCTTCTATTATCTGACCATTTACCTTAAGAGAACCTGATACAAATGTAGTACTTTGGTCTAATATAGTAGAAATAATTACATTCCTAGCTTCTGTATCTCCTGAATTTCTTATTTTTAGAGAATAAATTGCTTCTTCTCCTACTGAAAGAGTTTTTGATAATGCTCCATCTACATCGAAGACATTAAAAGTTGTAGTTATATCTGGTGCAATAGTATCTACTACTGTTCCAACCCCAACTAACATAACTCCATCTAATCCAGAACTTTCTGAAACTTGAAGTGCTAATTGATTTTGATTTACAACTAAGGTGTTACTAATATCAATGTTAGTAATATCCCACTTATTTCTTCCACCTATAACTTGCTTTGGTATAAATGTATTATGATTTTTTGTTCCATTAGTACCACTAATGTTAATTAAACCATTATTTTCGGATTGTAATGGATCGCATATATTGATCTGTCCACCAAAAAAAGAATTTATAGGATTATTTGGTGATGTTCCTGGATTTGCATTAGGAGTTGTAACTGGATTTCCCTGAAGGCCAAGTGTTGCAAATGAAGGGCCTACCTTAACAGTTTCTGTTCCATCTAAAGGCTGTCCATTTGCACATGCAAAGTATATATACCCATGAAGCTTATCTTCTTCATTTGGTGTTGAAAAACCTGTTATTGTAGTTTGTAATGGAGTTGTAGAATTAGCATTTCCTATTCCAGAAGAGAAAATAACCTTTCTTGGTTTAAATAATTCATTTCTATAAAATACAACTAAAGACCATCCTGCTCTAGTTTTACTTAAGTTTTCTGGTGGGATGCTTGTTGGAACCTTTGATACTGTGTAGTTTCCTATAAGCCCCTCCTTTATAATATCTGTTACTACAGCACTTCTGAATCTATCTATATTCCCCGAAGCCCCAGTAATAGATTCTGTAAATTGTGGAGTAACTTGGTAGCTATCTTTGGGTGTATCAAATGTTATGGCTTCATCTTGAATACTTCTAACATCTAAAGCTGTAGAATCATCACTTTTTACAGTTGAATACCAGGTTAGTTCAGCGTATAAAATTGTACTATTTTGTGCAATGTTTAACTTAGCTGTACTTCCAGCTTGCTGCCACTCTCTAGTAGTTTCATCGTTTATAGTAATCATATCTGAAGTATTTGTATTTAAAGCAGTCTCATCCCCACATATCACCAAGCTATTTCCAGTTGCAACTGGTACAATTTTATCGATAGCTGTGTACCTTGTTATTAATCCCATTCCATACTCCTCCTTAATTAAATAAAATTTATATTATTAAATTATGCATAAAACACCTTATTGGTACTAATTTAATTAACAATATGTAACTTATATGAATATACTATAATATCTCTTTAAAGGAGGATTTTTTATGTCTAGCTTTTTGATTATATCTGTAGATAAAAGTGAAACTACCCCTATTGTTTTAGGTGCTTCTACTGACTTAACTATTAAAATTAAAAATCTAAGTACTGATTTAAAGCTGTATAATCTAAATATAAATATAACTTCACCTGATGGTTTAAGTATAATATCTTCCACTGAAAGTATTACCTCAATATCTCCAAGCTCTAATGGAGGTAATATTTATTCATGGGTAAACTTAAAAGATATAGCACCACTTGAAATTGATTATACATTTAAAGTTACTATAAAATCAGCTACAGTACTAAAAGACTCTACTACTATTCCCTTTGGCTATATATTCAATAACTTTATAGTCTCTTGTCAAGCTGATACTATGCCTAGGGGCATCTATGATTTAGGAAACCAAATTATAACAGATAATGCTACAATTGCATTTAAGTCTGTTAGTTATAATTGTTTTATATCAACCTCTAGTAAGGTTTTAAAGGGAGCTGGAACTTTACTTTCCTTAAATGATTATACTAAAACTGCAACAGCAACCTGCAATTTCACTAATAATTCAGTAACTAAAACAGTCATTAACATTTCTATCTTATTACCTGATGGCATTAGATACATTGGAAATATAAATGCATCTGGTACTGATTCACATCAACTTAGCACCCCCATTATAAGCGTTATTTCTAAAGGTGGTAAAACTTATACCCAAATATATTTTTCTTCAATAACCTTATCCTTAGATAGCGACACAAATTTCACCTTTACCTATGCAGTATGGAATAGATACGAAAATAATCTTGGACCACTGATTTATCATGGTACTCCCTTTGATATTTCTGTCACTGCCGCTACAAAAAATTTAAATAATTCTACAGATTCAATTACAGATACAAAAACTTTCCTAGCTATGGATTTAATTATTACAAATTCAATTAACAAGGCTATCACAGATGTTTTTGAAACTATTTTCCTTACCTATAGTTTTTATGTTGGTGGCTATTACGATGTTAAAGACATCCTGGTAAACTATTTTATTCCTGATGGTATAAATTATCTTTCAAGTTCTAGCAACCCAATATCAATAGTTGATGATATTAATTTAAAAGGCTATTATTTAACCTTTAACTTTATATTTGCAGCAAAAAATTCTTCTGCCTCCGTAACATTAACAGGAACTATTAATGATTATTATAGGTATAAAAATTCTTCAAATGGTAATTTTTTAGCTGTAACTGCTTTTGATTCATTTAATTTTGCGGATAATATTTCTGGAATTTTATTGCAACTTTCATCTACTGTAACAGATTCTTCAAAAGCCTATTGTAGTATTAATATTCCATACATTTCAAAAACTTATCTTAATGGATATTATTCAGATGGAAGTTTGAAGTCAATAACTCCCCTTGCCCCTGGTGATTTAGCTGAATTTAAATTAACCTATGATTCAAACAATTTAAATGCTATTCAAAAATCTATATCACTTGATGATTTCTTTCCACTTTCAACTGGACCTATTGATAATTTAGAATTCATCTATACTGGTTATACGCCAATTAACTTAAACCCTGCACTTATAGCTCCATATGGAATTCATTTCAATTATGGTAATATACCTTCTAAAAATCTCATTACTATAAAATATAAAGTTAAAATTAAATCACTTAGTGCCCCTTATGAAAATAATAATTTATTTAAATTAACAGGTCTAAATACAGAGGGATATTCCTATAGCTCTAGGACACAAATACCCCTAAATATTGGAAGTCCTAATCTAAATTTAAAAAAATCTGTTTCTGGGCCATCTATTAATGGTATAAAAGCCAATGAAATATATAAGTACACAATAACAATAAGCAACTCCTCCAATTTAGGTACAGAAACAGATGCCTTTAATTTTACTTTATCAGATGCTTTAAGCACATGGTTTACAGTTATTCTAGATTCAATTTCTATATCTGGTTCTGGATCTTATATCATTCCCTTTGTTTCCAATGATAAAATAGAAATGAATATTTTAAAGTTATCACCTGGACAATCATTAACATTAACCTATACTGTTCAAATTAGTAGTTTGTTAGCACCTGAAGTTACAATAAAAACGACAGCTACAAATACAAATCCATTTTCACAACCTAACGACCCTTTAAGCTATAACTACACAAATCAGAATAAAAGCGCTTTTACAACTATACGGTCAAAATCTATTACAATAAGTAAATCTACTAATATTGATTTATTTAAAATAGGATCTATTTTAATTTATAAGATTACTCTAATAGTTCCTCAAGGTACTACTGCATACAACCTTTTAGTTCAGGACTCACTCCCTGCTTTATTACAACAATTTTTAGGTGGCTCTACAAAAAATAATACGCCTGTTAATCCATCAATTTCTAACAATATTATTACCTTTAATACAGAGGATATTATAAATGCATTAGATTCTGAACAAACAATAATTTATAGCTTTTCAGCTAAAATTATTGAAGGTAACAAAAGCATAGGCTCTACTTCAATAACACAGACGAATAACTGTAAATGTATTTATAAACAAACTTCTTCTGGTAATAATGTTACGATTAACAATTCATTGCCTGTTAATATAAATGTTCCAAATCTTATTTTATCTTTGTCTGCTTCAGACAATACTAATAATACAACCTTTATAAATACAGGAAATATCAATACTAATTCAATACTAATTTATAAATTAACCTTTACTAATAATAGTTTAATAACTTTGATAAATGGTATTATTGAAATTCCTATTGATGCCAATTTATCTTTTTCATCTATTAATAACTTAATTTTCTGTTCTGCTTTCTTTAATTCTAGTACAAATAAAATTGTTATAAATATTTCTAAATTAGACTCAAATGCTCAAGGCTTTATAACCTTTACTCTGCTCCCACTTTCAACCTTAAAAACAGGTAACTTTATACAAACTCAAGCTACTGCAATTCAATATTACAACGCAATTTATAATAAAGTTTATAGTGGAGAAAGTAGTAATCTTATTAAATTAACTCTAGCACCAAGCCTTTCATTACTTCCAAGCCCTAATGATAAGATTAACGATAGCACATCCTTTAGAGTCTCTCCTCCAGGCTCAACTGTAACTATATTAAATTATTTTCAAAATACAGGTGGAGGACATGATGACTTTACAATAAAAATTAATTCAGTTGCACTAGCTTATTCACTTTATATTGATGATACTTTCATTACTACTATCCCAGCTAATACTGAATATATTGCTGATATTCCTCAAATGCAAAATATTCCTTCAAATATACGAAGAGTAATAAAAATAATAACTACACTACCAAATAATATACCTCTTGGAACAGGCTATGACTTTATTGTCACAACCACCTCTAAAACATCACCTTTTCCAAGTAAAACAGTTACAAATATAGATCCAAACCTATAATATAACTATACTATTATAAAAATAAGATAATCACTATTAAGCTTTAAAACTTAATAGTGATTATCTTATTTTAATTAAAATATTAGAACTTAAAAATATTGAGCTTCCACAATCAAATACTTCATATTCAGTATTAATTAATGACGCCTTACATTTTAAATCCTTACAAAAATTCACCCCATAAGGAATTGAAAGACTAGTAGAAATCCCCTGTACAACCTTGTATTCCTTTATTATCTTTTCTCTATCACAAATATTTATATAGCTATTCCTCTTTTCTTCATATATTATTTTATATTCAATAACAGCAATAACAATAAGCTTACATAGTGTCTCCTCATTATGTTCCACTGTACTAACTATAGGAGTTTCAACTAACTTTGTTTTTATTATTGAAATTTTAGATTGTACCCTAATTATATAGTTAACATTAGGCATAACCCTTAAAATACAACCCTGAGACTTAAATACTTTAAATAGGTTATTCTTAATAGATGTGTACACCTCATTACTTTCTATATTAAGTTCAATTTCTTCTTCATCTATATTGTGTTTATATTCAAAGGTTATCTCAGACTTATTTTTCACTACATTTAACCCCTTACAACATAGCGTAACAGCCTTAAATGTAATTCTTATAATCTCATTTGGAAGTACATCACCTATATAAATAGCATTAAGATTATTTTTACATCTCACCTGTTTATCTTTTATATAAAGAGTATTTTTTATATATATAGAATTTTCATTTAGGCAGTCTGTAAAATAAATATTTTTCTTTATATCCTTAGTTGGATTTTTTATATTAATATCATAGGTTAATATATCAAATGGGCTTGCTTCTTTCTTACTTACCAGCTTTTCAACCTCTAAACCATCTAATACAATATACGTTACAACTCTATTACTATAAATTGTTTCTGTTACAATTGGTTGTTCGCTACTTAATCTATAGTTAAAATCCATTCTTGATTCATTAATTACCTTCATTTAATTACTTATATAACCTCATTACCTTCAATTTATTCTTAAATAAAATCTTCATATTGCATAATTAATAATATACTTATAAAAATCTTATTATGGTCTATTTTAACTATATCAAAATCCTCTATATAATAACCTATATTTATATTGTCACCACTACAAATTTCCTTTGGCACAACTATGAATGTACTAAATGGAATACACTCACTAATTACATATTTACACTCCCTTTGCAAAACTGACTTTAATATTAAATCTAAATTTACTGTTCCGATTATGAATAAACTCTTTCCTGTTAAATACTGCCCATCTATTGATTTTCCTTCCATTGTATCTACAAACTTTGCCTTATTTACCTTAAATCCAGTTATACTTCCATTAATACAAAAATCTCTTATTATAACTGGTGATACTTCCTTGTTATAGCTTACATCAAATTGTACAAAATACCTATGCTCAAGACCTAAAGGAGTTTTTATATACTTAGTTACAATCTCTTTTAATTTAACACTACCCATAATTCCTCCTTTTGTATTTTATAATTTATACTATTATACTTGTAATATAATAGTTACTTAATTCATATTTTTTATATGTGGTTATTTCAAAAAACACTAACATAACCTAATGCTTCGTGATAAATTGTATACATTGAATTTCATAGCCTATTTTCTTAATTGCATTTGTTAAACTACAGTCATATTTTCATCTAAATTATTTTCTACAATTATAATTTTTTTTTGGATAAAACTTCGCAAAACAATATAAAAATACTTAGGTTAATTGAACTATTTTTAGTTAATACAATAAGGTTATACCTTAAATCAAAAAAATCAGTAAATTAATTTTACTGATTTTTCATAAGTCTTTACATACTATACTTATCTACTTTTCCCCAACTTTTTCTTCATTAAAGGAGCTGTATTCAATCTTCCTACTCTCCCATCACTTTGAGTAGATTTTAACTCTTCATTCTTAGAACTTTCACTTTCAACTGCTATTTCTTCCACAGGCTCCTGTACTTCATTGAAAGTAGGTTCTACAGTATTATTGTTAATATCTTTTTTTACTATTTCTTCTATTTCTGCTTGAATAGTTTCGATAATTTCTTCTTTAATTTCTATATCTTCTTCAACTGCAATCTCTTCATTTTCAACTACTATAGCTTTTTCAACTTTCGCTGTAGTTGTAACTTTATATTCTGCCTGAGTATCCA
>NZ_JBOFYU010000033.1:0-7992 GCF_051654825.1 Clostridium sp. | reverse complement strand
AAAAAGATAATATCTCATGATATCTTTAAAATGAAGTATGAAGAGTTTATTAAAGAAGAGGGTTACGAGGAAAAATCTATAGAAGAAAGCTTATCTTTTTACTTATCAAAAAACTATGATATAGCAAGAGAAGAATATGGATATGAAGACCCAGGAGAATATGCCTTAAAATCTTTTATAATAAAGCTTAATAGGTATTTAAAGGATTCAGTTATAGAACAATTCCTTTATTCTTATAATGATATTATGGATGGAAAGTATCAGGGAGATTTAATAGGAAACTCAAAGGCTAAAAATATTTCAATGTTTTTAAGAAATATTTCTAAGGATTATGTTTATACAAATGAAAAGATAGTTTCAAATGAAATTGTAGGATACAATGTAATTCACAGTTTATTAGATATATTTATTCCAGTGGCATTAAATAAAGGTGTAAAGCCCTTTAAAGGATATGATGGAAAGTTATATTCATTAATTTCTAAGAATTACAGGTTTGTATGTGAAAATAATATAGACCAAAAAGATTGTAGTGAAGACTATTCAAGATTATTATTAGTAACAGATTTTATTTGTGGAATGACAGATTCATATGCAGCATACCTTTATCAAGAAATAAAAGGGATGAAAATATAATTATGTGAGAAAGACAATAATAAAAGCATCTGGTAAATTTTTTATAGATTACTAGATGCTTTATTCTTTTAGAGATAGTTATTTATTTTTTCTGTTATAACATTAGATCCATAATTATTTAAATGACATCCATCGGTATAATAATCATCTGATAAATCTACATCATCCCAAAAGTTTAAAAACTCAAAATCAAATTTCTTTTTTAGTTTATCAATAATAGAAAAAAAGCTTTTTATTGATGTAGTACTAATATATTTTTTATAAAATTGGCTTATTGGTGGTATAAACACAATTACTTTAATATTGTGTTTTTAATATTTTATAATGAAACAAACTATAGATTTGTAATTATTTATTATATAGATAAAGGTATTTTAATGATATAATGGATATTATTAGATGTTAATTAAGAATATTGATAAAAATATATTAAAAAGTAAATAACAAATGGAGGAAAATATGAAAAAAAACTTAACAGTAAATAAAGATTTTTTATTAAAAACAGCAAAGGAAATATTAGAATTTGATAGCCCTACAGGGTTTTGTTTTGAAATAATAAATAAAATAGAAGAAATAGTAAAGGGTTATGGATATAAATTTGAAAAGACTAATAAAGGTTGTGGAATAATTACTATTGAGGGAAATAGTAATGAACAAACAATAGGGCTTTGTGCTCATGTAGATACTTTAGGGGCAATGGTTAGGTCTATAACATCAAATGGAACTTTAAAGTTTACTGTACTTGGTGGCCCATTATTACCAACTTTAGATGGTGAGTATTGTAAAATTAGAACAAGGGATGGAAAGATTTATACAGGTACATTTTTAAGTACTAGTCCAGCAGCACATGTTTTTGAAGATAGTAAATCTAAACCTAGAGATGAAAAAAACATGGAAATTAGAATTGATGAAGTAGTAAAAAATAAGGAAGATGTTTTAGCATTAGGAATTTCACCAGGAGACTTTATATTTATTGATACAAAAACTACTATTACTGAAAGTGGATTTATAAAGTCTAGATTTATAGATGACAAGGGTAGTGTTGCAGCTTTATTAGCAATGTTAGAGCTTATGAATAGAGAAGGAATAAAGCCTAAGTTTACTACTAAAATACTAATTTCTATTTATGAAGAGGTTGGTCATGGTTTAGCATATATACCAAGCGATATTACTGAATTAATAGCAGTAGATATGGGATGTATAGGTGATGATTTATCTTGCAGTGAATATCAAGTAAGTATTTGTCCAAAGGATTCAAGCGGGCCATATGATTATGAAATGACTACAAAATTAATAAACTTAGCTCAAAATAATGATATTGATTATGCAGTAGATATATATCCAATGTATGGTTCAGATGTAAGTGCTGCATTAAGAGCCGGAAATGATGTAAGGGGAGCTCTTATTGGACCAGGAGTACATGCTTCTCATGGTATGGAAAGAACTCATTATACAGCTTTAGAAAATACTATAAAGCTTATTATGTTATATATAAGTTAAGAGTAAAATTATGAAGAGAAAGAGAGTAGTATATTTAATTTTAATTATTATAGTAATGATATTGGGGATTTCATCTAGAAAATATGGTGAATACTTGCCTTATGTAATAAGTAAGTATTCAGGAGATATATTATGGGCTTTAATGGTGTATTTAGGATTTGGATTTTTACTATCTAAAAGAAGGATAAAATTTGTAGCTATAGTTTCCTTAACATTTTCTTTTTTAATAGAAATATCACAGCTATATAGAGCAGAGTGGATAAATACAATTAGGGAAACTACACTAGGAGCATTAATATTAGGACACGGTTTTTTATTTAGTGATTTAATATGCTATACAATAGGGATTTTAATAGGTGTAACTATTGAGTATTTTTATTTAAGACAAAAGAAGGTTAATTAGAATAACTCCTTATAAGCTATACGATTTATTATTACTAGATTTAATAATACAGAATTTATAGGAGATGATTACAAAATGATTATTTTAATTACAGGAGCTTCTCATACAGGGAAAACTCAAGTAGCTCAAAAGTTTCTTGAAAAATACAAATATCCATACTTTTCTATGGACCTTTTGAAAATGGGGTTAATACGAAGCGAAAATACAGATTTGACTCCAGAAGATGACAAGGAACTTGTAGATTATTTGTGGCCTATTGTTAAAGAGATGATAAAGACAGCAATAGAAAACAAACAAAATCTTGTGGTAGAAGGATGTTACATTCCCTTTTATTGGAAGGATTATTTTGATAATGAATATTTGAAAGAGATTAAATATTATTGCCTTGTAATGAGTAGAAAATATGTTGAAAATCATTTTTCAGATATAAAGAGTTATGCTAACGTGATTGAGAATCGTATTGATGACTCATGGTGTACAATGGATTCTGTGATTGAAGATAATGATTATTATCTGGATATGTGTGAGAAATATGATTGTAATTATATTTTGATTGATGATTGTTATCAAGTGGAAGCTAGTTTATAAATTCCAATTTACGGAGGGGAACTTGAGGAATAATATTAAAGTGTTGTGATTTAAAGGGATGTTTTGAGGACATCCCTTTATGTTGTACTTACTTTTAGATTATTTTTAAACAAAGTCTTAAAAGTAACAAGAAAACAAAATAATTGTAGCTAAAAACTAATTACTTAAAACTATATTTGTAATATATTCAATTTCATAAGAATCAATTAATCCATTTCCATTTAAATCATGATCCTTAGAACTTAAGCCATAGTTTTTAGAAGCTATAGATAAATCACTAAAATTTATAACACCATCCTTATTAAAGTCACAAGGAATAATTGTTTCTAGTTCTTGCGAAAATATCCAATCTAATAATCCTTCTGTAGAATAGGCTCTTGTCCAAGAGTTATGATAAACACCAGGATATTCAGTATATTTAGGGCTTCCACCTAAAGTTTTAATAGCATTAACCATGTCCCTTGTCCCTGATACAGGAACTACATTATCAGCATCACCATGAAAAGTCCAAATTGGTTTATCCTTTAATAATTCTGCTTTATTTGGGTCAGCAGCACCACAAATAGGAACCATTGCAGCAAATTTATCTGGATATAGCATATTTATATTCCAAGTTCCATATCCACCCATGGATATACCTGTTGAATATAATCTATTAGAATCTATATTATATTTACTTTGAACTAAGTCTATAATATCCATTACCATTTCCATTTCATCGCTTATTTTAACATTATCTAAACTATAAGAGCCATTTTCCCAGGGAGTATCAACCCATTGTTCTCCATTAGGGCATTGAGGTGCAATAACTATAGATGGAAATTTTTCTTGGTTTGCTTTATTTACGAATAAGTTAGGTCCATCAGGAGCACCAGTAATTTGATAAGTATTGTCAGTTCCTCGTTCACCAGCTCCATGTAGGAATAGTACTAATGGATATTCTTTATTAGGATCATAGTTATTAGGTAGAAAAAGTCTATATGGAAGTGAGTGATTATATTTTTCATTTGAATATAATTCATCTTTCCAAACACCAGAATCTAATACTATATCTCCGTTTTTAGATATGTTTGAAATTTCAATTTGATAAGTATCCTGTGTGTTAGTAGTTGTTAGAGCAGATACTGAAGTATAGGTGTTTTGAAGTAAGAATAAAGATAAAGCTAATAAACAACTTGATTTTTGTAGAAAGTGCTTTTTAAACATTTAATAATCCTCCAAAATAAATTTAATTTATGTTTTACTAAAATAAAAGACAATATATCCAATAGTTATATTATATGGAAAAAACTTTTAAAATATGATATAGTTTACATAGGCAGATTTTATTACAAATTATCAAATTATCAAATTTTTAATATTATGCCTAACTTATACAGTTCATATAAAAGGTAAGGGGGATTTTATGAAAAGGTTTTTATGTATAGCTTTAATTGGAGCTATGGTTTCTTCAACTGGAACTAGTATAGCTGCTGAAACTACAAATACAGGTACTTTACAAAGGGAAAATAATGTATCATATCTAGAGGATAAAAACAAATTATCACAATATGACCTTCCAGTAATAGAAATTAATACTGAAAGTGGAAAGCCAATAGTATCGAAGGATGATTATTTAAATGCTACTATGGTTATTAATGGAAATGATGAATTTACCCAAGGATTATATGATGGTGATATTCAAATAAGGGGAAGAGGAAATAGTACTTGGGGGCATCCTAAAAAACCTTATAAAATCAAGCTAGGCAAAAAAGCAGGTTTACTAGGAATGGAAGAAGGAAAAGAATGGGTACTTCTTGCTAATTATGCTGATAAGACATTAATAAGAAGTAGGCTAGCTTTTGATATTGCTACTGAAATGGGTCTTGAATACACATCAGAATCAAGATATGTAGAAATAATATTAAATGGTGAATATGTAGGGAATTACTTGCTTTGTGAACAAACAGAAGTAAAGGAAAATCGTGTAGAAATAGATGAATTAAAAGATTCTGATACAGACCCTGAAGTTATTACAGGGGGATATTTAATTGAAGTAGATTTTAGAAGAGATGCAGATACATGGTATTATACAGACTTAATTAAAGCACCTATTACATTTAAAAGTCCAAAGGTTCCTAATAAGGAGCAGTATAACTATATTAGGGGCTATATAAATGAATTAGAACAAACCTTAGTATCAAAGGATTTTACTGCTAACGGTAAACATTATAGTGATTATATAGATTTAGATAGTTTTATAGATTATTACTTAGTAAATGAAGTATTTAAAAATTTTGATGCTCCATTCCGCTCAAGTGTTAATATGTACAAACCTAGAAATGAAAAAATTCATATGGGACCAATATGGGATTTTGATATAAGTTGTGGTAATGCTAATTATAAAGATTTTCTTCCAGAATATAAAAACGAATCACCAGAAGGATGGTGGATGAGATACAGCAATGATAACTGGTATTTATATTTATTTAAGGACCCTGAATTTGTAGAAATGGTACAAGATAGATTTTGGGAATTAATAGATTTATTTGAAAGTATGCCAGATAGAATAGATGAATATGCAAAGGCTTTAGATAACTCTCAAAAGTTAAACTTTAAAAGATGGGATATTTTAGACAAGTGGGTAACTCCAAATGTTGTTGTTATGGGATCTTATGAAGGAGAAGTTGATTATTTGAAAAATTGGCTTAATGAAAGAATAGAGTGGATGAAGAAGAATATGGGAACTCCACCTGAAGAGCCTAAAAATGTATTTGATTTAAATAATGATTCTAAAGTAAATATAGGAGACTTATCAATATTCTCAAAATATTATGGGGAATATAATTTAAAAATGGATTTTAATAAGGATAATAAAGTAAATAATGAAGATTTACAAATGTTAGTGGATGAAATTTTAAAGTAATTTCAAATGCTTTCCTTATAGCGTAAAAGCTATAGGGAAGGCATTTCTTATGTTGTGATTTAAAGGTATTTAATATTAGATTATGAATAAATGATATAAATAATAATAATTTAGAATATAAATTTTATAATTAAATTTTTAATAATAGGAGGAAATGATATGGAGGGTATGATGGGGATTACAGTGATTAGTCTTATCAATATAACTTTAGTTTTAGCTGTTTGGGGATTAGGTATATATGCATTGGTTTTACTTATAAAGGCATTAAAGATATATATAAAGAAAAACTCATAAAGCTTTAACTTTTTTAATATTTATTTTTTATCTTAATATAATTTTAACGAACTGTTGAGAACCTATTGCATATTATTAATTATATAGCAATGAAAGAAGGCGATTTTATGTGCGGAATAGCAGGGATTGTTAATTTTAAAAGAGATTTATTAAAAGAAAAAAATATATTAGAAAAAATGACTGATACTTTAAAGGATAGAGGACCTAATGAATCTGGTTATTATACATGCAATAATATTATGTTCGGTCACAGAAGGTTAATCGTAGTAGATCCTGAAGGTGGAAAGCAACCTATGACTAAGGTTGTAGAAGGAAGAGAATATACAGTTGTTTATAATGGTGAGCTTTATAATACTGATGACTTACGTAAGGAATTAATAGAAAATGGATATGAGTTTAATTCATATTCAGACACAGAAGTATTATTAACATCATATATAAGCTGGGGAGAAAGCTGCGTAGAAAAATTTAATGGGATCTTCGCCTTTGCAATATTTGATAAAAAAGAAAACAAAGTCATTTTAGCTAGAGATGCAATGGGAGTTAAACCTCTTTTTTATACTATAAAAAATGGTTCATTTATTTTTGGATCAGAAATTAAAACAGTTTTAGCTCATCCAGAAGTAGATGCTACCGTTGATGCAGAAGGACTTACAGAAATATTTGCATTAGGACCTGCAGTAATACCAGGAAGTGGAGTTTATAAAGATATTAAAGAAGTTAAACCAGCAGAGTATGTAGTATTAACTAAGGATGATATAAGATTTAAGGATTATTGGAAGCTTGAAGCTAAGGACTTTAATGAAACAGAAGAAGAAGCTGTAGAACATGTTAGAGAATTATTAGAAGATGCAATTAAGAGACAATTAGTGGGGGATGTTCCTCTTTGTACATTTTTATCAGGAGGTTTAGATTCATCAGCTATTACTGCAATTGCAGCAAAGGAATATGAAAAGAAAAATAAAAAGCTAACTACTTTTTCTATAGATTATGAAGATAATGATAAGTACTTTGAAAGCTCACTTTATCAACCAACATCAGATCAATATTGGGCACTTGAAATGTCAAAATTCTTAGGAACAGATCATAGAACAGTAACATTAAAGCATAAAGAATTGGTTGAAGCTTTAGAGGAAGCTGTAAAAGGAAGAGATTTACCTGGAATGGCAGATGTAGATTCATCACTTTATTTATTTTGCAAAGAAGTAAAAAAGGATTTTGTAATAGCTTTATCAGGAGAATGTGCAGATGAGTTATTTGGAGGTTATCCTTGGTTTACTAATGATGATTTAAGATATGTAGATACATTCCCATGGTCAAGATTTATCCAAGATAGAAAAAATATCTTAAATCCTTCATTAAAAAGCTTAAAAATAGAAGAAATGGCAGATGCTCAATATAGAAAGTATTTAAGTGAAGTTCCTCATTTAGATGGAGAAAGTAAACTAGATTATAGGATGAGAGAATTATTTTATTTAAATTTAAGATGGTTTATGCTTAATTTATTAAATAGAAAAGATAGAATGAGTATGGCCAATAGCTTAGAAGTAAGAGTTCCTTTTGCAGATTATAAAATAGTAGAATATGCTTTTAATATTCCTGGAAACTTAAAATTATTAAATGGTAGAGAAAAAGGACTATTAAGAAAATCTTTAGAAGGAACATTACC
>NZ_JBOFYU010000032.1:0-4370 GCF_051654825.1 Clostridium sp. | reverse complement strand
TAAAGCTTGATAATAAAGAGATATTTTCAGGAGTAATTATAAAAGATAATAAGTTTAAAGCTATGGATTATTCATTTTATTTAAATCAAAATAAAGAAACATTCCAATTTGTTGATGTAAAAGTAGAGGTATGTATTAGAGAACTTGTGAATGTTTTAGGTGGAGAAGTTGGAATTATAGAAGGAACAAATACCAACATTGATAAATTTTATTTTGGAACTAGCATAGGAAGCATAATCAAAGAAATTATAGATAACATAAAAGCCTTAGAAGGTAAAGAATATGACTTCTATTATGAGCTTGGTAAATTTCATTTTAAAGCTAGAGATAAAGTAAGGGTATTATCTAATGAGTTAAAACCAACAACCTATATAAAAGGGGTAAATAAGGACTTTGAATTTAATGCTTTGAATTATATAAAACCACCAGTTTATAGCAGAAGTATGGAGAATATGAAAAACTCTATAAAGGTTTATACACAAAAGGGAAATAATTATATCCAAGTTGAAGAATCTAAAGATGATAAATCTATAAAAAGATATGGATTACTTCAAGATGTTATAAGTATAAAAGAAGCTGAAGTTGGAATCAATAAAAATAAAGCTGAAAATATATTAAAACTAAGTAATAAGTTATCTGAAAATTTAACTGTAGAAATTCCTTTTATAGCTGAGATTATTAATCCTGGAAGAGTTCTAAAGTTAAACTATCAAGAGTTAGATATAACAGGTATATTTGAAGTTAAATCAGTTGTTTATACTATTGCTGCTAAAGATATGAGAATTATGGCTAAAATGGATTTGGAGAGATTGAATTATGAAGAATAATAAAATTAAATACAAAAAAGCCATAAATGATTTAGCATGGCTTTTAGTAACTAGAAATAATAAAAATTGGATGGGAGCTATTACAGGGGAAGTGGTAAAAGCTCCACCTAATTTAGAGGTAAAAATAGATCCTAAGATAACTTTAAAAACTAAAAATATAGTTATATCAGAAGAAAAGATATCAACATATACTAGAGAGTTTAAATCGTGGGGTAATGTAGATGAGATAGTTATAAATGGAGAGATAGAAACAAATTCATCAAATACTGAAGGAGGACCAGGACCACATAAACATCAACATGGAACAATCTCAGGAACTTTAAAAGGAAAAGGTACATTTAAACTGAGTGGAACAAATGAATGGACAGATGATTTAAAAGTTGGAGATATGGTATTACTAGTTCCAACTAATGAACATGAAATTTTTTACTTAGTAGATAAGGTGGTGAGAGCTGATGCTACCAAGTAGTTATTCAAAATATAAAGATGTAACTAAAGAGATAGAAGATTATCAAATTAAGCAAGAGGAAGAGATAAAGAATATAAAAGTCAAAGAGGTACAGTTTGATTTTGAAAAGGGAGATTTCTACTTTACTGGGAATGAACCTAAGTATTTATTAACTAATAAAGAACTAGTAATACAATGGGTAAAGAAGTTATTTTTAACTAATAGAAATAGTTGGAATTGTTATAAGAAAGATTTAAAGTATGACTTTGGATTAGATATAAAAAAATATGTTGGTAAGCAGCTATTTCCAGATTTATTTCATATTGAATTAATAAAAGATGATATTTATAAAAGTTTATTAAATCACAGACTTATAAAAAATGTTCATTATCTTCAGCTAGTTCAAGTAGATGAAAAAATGCATTGTGGTTTTATATTAGAGTTAGAAGAGGGAGCAATAGAGTATGAGGAGGTATTTTAGTGGATAGTGAAAAGATAAATGAAATAACAGAAAGAATGGCCAGTAGAATATCTTTTAATACTGAGATAGGAAGTTTTGCAAGAGATATATTAAGAGCTGTAGCAGTTGAAATGGCTATGGAAGAAAATTTATATAGTGATGATTTAAATACTAGATTTATTGATACAGCTACTGGAATAGATTTAGATATGTGTGTTAGGGATAAGGGGAAACAAAGAATAGAAGCTATATCAGCTACAGGAGAAGTTAAAATAATTGGAGCTAATGGAACTGTAATAAAAAAGGGAACTATAGTTACAAGTTCATCTAATGAATATAGAACAATTGAAGAAAAAGAGATAGTTAATGTATCTACTTTTGTTAAAGTTGAAGCTGTACAAGCAGGAGAAAAGGGAAATTGTGAAGTTGGAGAGATAACAAAATTTAAAGAGGATTATATCGGATTAACTTCAGTAACAAATTTAACTAAAATATCTGGAGGAAGAAATCAAGAAACAGATGATGAATTAAAAGCTAGAGTTTCAAGATATATTCAATATCCACCTATATCATGGAATCAATATTACTTTGAAGATAAAGCTAAAGAGATAACTGAAGTTGATAAAGTTAAATGTATTCCATGTTGGAATGGACGAGGTACAGTAAGGTTAATTGTGACTGAAAAAACTAATCCAATAGCAACTGAAGAAGTGAAAAATAAGATAAAGAATCTAATTGATAATGAGATTATATCAGATATTAATTTAACAGTAGATTCAGTAGTAATTAATGATATAGCTTTAGATTTTGAAGCAGAACTTAATACTGACTATTTAGAGAGTGAGGCAAAAGAAGAGATAAAGGTAGCATTAAATGAATTTCTTTTTAAGAATATCTTTAAAGAAAGAATTTTATATTTTGAGATAGCTTCAATTATAAATAGTTGTAAAAGTATTGAAAAGTTATCAGACTTAAAAATAAATGGGATTAAAGATGATTTAGTGATAGAGCCTGATAAATTATGTAGGGTAAATACAATAACAATAGGAGGAATTAGTTAATGGCAGGTTTTACAAATTATGGAGAAAATCTTGTTATAAATGAAGTTTTGAGATCAAGACAACTTTATGTAGGACTAATGAAAGCTAATCCAGAAGAAGCAGGAAATAGTTCAAGTGAAGTAAATGCAATTTCATATGAAAGGCAACCAATACAATACATAGAACCTAAGCTAGGAGAAACATATAATCATCAAGATATACAGTTTCCTACAGCAACAGAAGATTGGGGTTGGATAACTCATATAGCAATTTTTGATTCTAAAGAGAATGGAAATATGATATTGTTCTCAGCTTTAGATTTTAAGAAAGAGATAAGAGCAGCTGATATTTATAAGATACCTAGAGCTTATTTGATATTTTCAATAGATTAGGAGAGAGATAATGAAAGGAAATAATAGACCTCTTATAAAAAAAGAAGTTTGGGAACTGAATGAGCAATTAGTAGAAGAGTTTTTAGAAAATATAGTTCATGACTTTGCATTGGATTCTAAAGATATTGGAGCTATATCCAATCATATTTCAAATCAGCTAATAACAGTAATAAAAGATACAGCTAAATTAAAATCTAAGAGTGAATTGACAGTTTTAGGAATAGATACTTCAAAAGATTTCACAGAGAAGATTTTATTAAATTTGCCACCATATATGAGAAAAGCTAAATTAATAGAGGAACTAGCTAAGACTATCTCAATAGAATTACAAAGATTAGATTTATTGAAACAGGAAAAGATAAGTTCGCTATTAATTTCAACAAATTCTGTTAATTTAAATAGATTAGAAAAAATATACGGCAGTAAATTAAGTAATAGTTTAGGAATAAGAACTAGACAGAACATATTGATAGCAAAAGAGATTGCAAAGTATGAAAGATTCAATAAAGCTTTTATATATAAAATTAGTCAGTACTTTGAGGTTGGAGAAATATTAGACATAATTAATGATAAAGCTAATAAATTGTTAACTATAGTTTTAGAAGAGAATAAAGAAAATCTAAAAACATTTAATTTATTCCATGAGTTTATTAGAAGTGTTTCTCCTGCTTTTTATGAAATAAATATTATAAATTAGGAAGGTGAGTATTATTGCCTAAAGAGGAAAGACAAATAAAAGAAATAACAGATAATGATTTGGATACAGGAAGAGATCTTGTAACGGAAAATTATGAGTTAGAAATTTTAACATTAAAAGACAAAGTAGATTTAAGAAGATTCTCTAGGTCATTTTTAAAAGTAGATAAACTATTAAAAAATGCTTTTACTAGTATAGTAGATCATATTGCAACAAAGGTAACCCAAATAAAAGATGGACATATGTCTAAAGAAGATAAAGTAAAATTAGATAATATAGCAGACAATGCAAACAATTATTCGTTACCAGTTGCGAATGGCAATACTTTAGGAGGGGTAAAAATAGGAAATGGAATAAATATAGATAGCTCAGGAACTATAAGTATTATACCTGCGAGAGAAGGGTTAGTTCCAATTGGAGCATTATTATTACTAGATAATGCAAATAATCCAGCATTAATGTTTCCAGGAACAACTTGGAATAAAATAGAAGAAAGATTTTTATAT
>NZ_JBOFYU010000031.1:0-1576 GCF_051654825.1 Clostridium sp. | reverse complement strand
TACGGACAGGTTTTGTCATTTTATTTCCTGGAAATATTATTTATTTCTGATTAATTCAATATATAATTGTTCTTCATTATAATCTATACGTGCCTCATCAATCATGGATCCCACTAACCCCAGTTCTTCTCCACGATCTGCTTCGCCAGCTAACTCCCAATAGTATTCTTCCATTTCACGTTCTCTTGGGTAACTTAAAAAATCTCTTATTTTAGCCGTTGCACTTTTTATATCTTTAATATGATAAGCAGTTACTGATATAACTTCCTTATCATCTAGATTTTTAATATTAATCTGTACATCATCCGCATGATTTTCTAAGCAAAATGTAGTTAATTCATCAATCATTTTTGATATTTTTCTTATCTCATGTCTCATTACGTTTCTCCCTTTTAAAAGCATCCATCATAGGAATAAATAATGTGGCAATAATACCTGCCGACAATCCATTATTATACAGCATTATTCCACCATGTAAATCCCCAATATTTAAAACAAGCATAAAATGCATTATTCCAGCTAGAATTCCAGGTATAATCCCAAATTCTCCTGCAATTGGTGCAAGACTTGTCCCAAACAACGCTGATATAATTATTGTAGTTGTACTTACTTCTCCTTTCATTATGAAAGAAGCTAGCGTTACTCCTATCATAATAGGAATTGTATTTCTAAAATGCTTACCAAAAGCACCAAATCCTATCACCGTTAGCATAGCAGCTATAACAGGTCCATTCAGTACACCGCCCATTAATATAATATACACTAGACACATTAATCCAAGTAGTCCCATATTAACTAAGCTCAGACCAAAACCAACATGTTTAATCATATCTGTAACGAGTCTTCCTGAATGCTTAAAAATATCCTTTATCCCTTTAAAACTTTTCTCATTGAGTATATACCCTATCAAAATTAAAAGTAGGCAAAAAACTACAAAGAAAATTCTAATCATATATTGCTTTTCTTCCATAACTCCTGAATTTTTAGGTGTATCATATCCCAATGCACTTAATATAGAATAGACCACTATTCCTACTAGCCCAGCTGCAAATCCCATGTTATAAATACTATACCCAGAATGCGCTGTAAGCATATGTGAGGATATAGGAGGCATGATAAATCCAATAAATGCACTAATTACTGCAGATAATATCCAAGCAATAAGTACATTATCCGAAATACTCTCTACTAGTGTACTTGTCAATGGACTTAATGCTGTTGCTAGCATATTGATCACAATAACATTTTTATAAGTAATTCGATGATATTTACAATAAATATACCCACCTAGATAAAAAGGCCAAATATTAAATAGATTTTTACCCATAAATGCAAATCCCGATAATAAGAATAATGCAGATATAATAATCCCGTTAGGCCTCAAATCAAGTTTTCTTAATAAATATAGATTTACTAAAGTAATAAGAGCAGAGTTCACCATCGCTGCACCTATATTTCCTACTACAAAATAATCTGTTAATAGTAGATCATTTGAATTTTTTATAGCTCCCATACCTTCTAATATTTCTTTTGGTGTGTTAAAAAAGAAGGCAAATACTAACATACTTAAAGGTAA
>NZ_JBOFYU010000030.1:0-7411 GCF_051654825.1 Clostridium sp. | reverse complement strand
ACTTGCATTAATGTAGATATCCTACAATATCCTACTGCTCTTTTCTTCATGTCTTCCTCCAAATGTCTCTTTCATATTAAAAATTTAATCATATTTTAACCGTATATCGTCAAGTTAGTCGGCTCAAACTTGACTTTTTCAACTCAATAATAGTTATATAATCAAGTATTTTCAATATATTAATCATAAATAACATTACTAATTTTTTTATTTTCATATAAGCTATTTTAATTTATTTATCAAAGTTTGTCGAATATTAATTGTTTAATAAAAAAAGATGCAGAAAAATTTATTTTATATAAATTAATCTACATCTCATATTCAATATTTTTTAACTAATAAATCATACCATCTTTTATAGTTACAACCTTATCTGCCATACGTGCTATATCATCATTGTGTGTAATCATTACTAAAGTTTGTTTGAGCTCCTTTACACAAATATGTAATATATCCATAACCTCCTTGGTTGTTTTACTATCTAAGTTTCCTGTTGGCTCATCTGCAAATATTACCGATGGCCTATTTGCTAGTGCTCTAGCTATAGCAACCCTTTGCTGCTGGCCACCAGACAATTGATTAGGGTACTTATTTATATGTTCTCTTAATCCTAGCTTATCTATCAATGTATCAATATACTTTTTATCTGGCTTTTTACCTCCTAGTGAAACAGGCATTATAATATTTTCATACACCTTAATAACAGGAATTAAGTTAAAACTTTGAAATATAAAACCAAATTCATCCCTTCTTATTTTAGATAGTCTTGTATCATCCATAGTATATATATCTATATCATCTAAATATATATGTCCTGATGTAGGTTTATCTAACCCAGCCATACAATGAAGTAATGTAGACTTACCAGAACCACTTGCACCTATTATTGCTGTGAATTTATGTGGTTCTATATCTAAATCTATTCCATTAAGAGCATTGACTTTATTTTCATTATCTCCGTATATTTTTCTTATATCTTTTACTCTCAAATTTTTCATATACTCTTTCTCCTTATCATATTAACCCTAATTTTCTCTTATTTGATCAACTATGCTGTATTTATTAATAGATCTAAATGTAAATATTACTGAAATTAAAGATATAGTCATTGTAATTAATATAAATAATACTGTAGGAATTACAGGGAATATAAACAATGGACCATCATATGGTATACCTTGAAACTTTGCAGTCATTTTTAATAAATGTACCCAACTTGCTCCTTTATAAAGGATAAATAAAACCCCAACTATTGAGCTTACTATTCCATATATTAATCCTTCGCATATTAATATTTTTTTCAGGTCTTTTATAGATAAACCTATTGCTCTCATTACCCCTAATTCTTTTTTCCTCATTGATATACTTGTTACTATACTAAAAACTATATTTATTAATGCAGTTATACTAAGCATCGCTGAATTAACTATATTTCTAACTACAATTTGCCATACTAAAGTTCCTTGCTCTTGGTCTATCGTCTCTTTATCACTGTACTTTATATACTTTTTATCTTTAAACATAGTTTTAGCAGATGATTTAATATTTTCTAATTCTTGATTTTCTGCTTTTATTTTTACTTGAGAAAAATTATTATCTCCAGTTATCTTTTTATAATCATTTGTATCTATAATTATGTCTGGTGTTTGAGAATTAGTGTACGTTCCTTTTGTGAACCACTCTGTACTCAAGAAACCAACAATTTTAATTTCTATGTCATTGTACTTTTTCACACCATTTTCGTCTGATAAGACTTTAAATTTCAACTTATCTCCTACTTTTAACCCTTCACTATATCTTTGCTGGCTATGAGTGTATGTTTGATCCAAGAAGTAATTGCTCACTACAGCCTCTATCACATCATTATCTTGATTGTATAGCTGACCACTTTCTAAAAAACTGCTATTTTCAGCTAATGCCTCTTTATTTAACCCTATAAAATCAAACTTCATTTCGACTTCTCTATCATCCTCTTTTATAGATAAATTCTTTTTGTAGGACTTTGATAAGTCTTTTGTTTTCATTTTTGTATAGGACGTTGTTGAGTTAAATGTATAAATATCTGAAACCCCAGGAAGATAGGATATGTTATCTAAGTCATTTTGTGAAATAAGAGATTCATCAGATTTACTAATACCCTTGTACGTTAAATCTATATTGTAGTCTCCTAATCTTTGAAGTAATGGATCACCTATACTATCTCCTTGCTCAGATGTTATAAACTGCTGTACTCCATACAACCCTGCCATACCAACAATAATTGCTGTAGTTAAGATATATATACTATTCCTCTTTGAATTACTTAGCGCTAGATTAACTACTATATTATTTTTAAAAGATATATTTTTTACTTTTACTAATTTAGCTATCTTTATAATAATTCTTGAAAATAACATTTTGAATTTTCTATAAATCTTTAGCTTACTAAAAACTTCATCAAAAACATTGGCTATGTTAGCTATCTTCGTGATAGATATGACATAAAAACAACCACGCCTTAGACTTTTCAATACATTGAATTATAAGATGTGGTTGTTTTTATGACTTATTATAAATTCTTCGTGATATAGTAATATTATTAAATCTACAGATTATAATTTATCGCTAATTTAAAAATTTTCATATTCTTTAGGTATCGGAATGTTAAATTCTTTACATAATAATTTTACATCATGAATATCACTTTCTCCAAATTCATACCCTAAGTGAAATAAGACTTGATTTTTAGCATTTATACAAGAAACCATAATATTTCCTATTTTTCCAACACCATCGAATATATTTTTTTGAAAAACTTCGCCTTCATAACATATGGTTCCATCACAGTTATCTTTAAACATGTGTAAATCAATAATTCGTAATTTATTATCAGACCAAATAGTATGCACTTCACTTGTATACTCCACTACAATTTCATTAAATCCTTTATTTTTAATTATTTCAATAAATTTATTATAGTTTTTTTCTTCTACAAATAAATCAATGTCATTATGCTGACGTGTTTCTTTTCCAAGTAAAGCATCTACACCCCAACCACCATCTAACCATATTTCTATATTATTATTATATGCCCAACTCAATATTTCACAAGCATCATTTATTCCAATCACTTTATCACCTCTAGAAATTTCTATTTATATATAATATTAATAATATCTTCACTTCACATTATATAACAATTGTGAACTTAATTATATTATACCAAGTATTCAATTATTTTCCAATTATAAAATGATTTCATTAATTCTAAGTAAAGTTCCTTATTTTATATTAACTCAATGAATCTATTTCTAATAGTGGCTCTAGTTACATAAGTATCCTTAGTAGCTACATTCACTAGCATATCTTTAATTCGGTCATTCTTTTTATTTTTCTTACTTAGTTGTAGAAATTTAAACCAAGCCAAATAATTATTGATATATTTTGTGGATACACCATTAAACACAAAGTTAGCTAACATAGCCAAAACATTAAACGGATTTCTTAGTCTACCAGACATCATATTTATTGGATAAGATTTTAGAGTTATTATGATTGGTAATATTGTTGATATTACTAACACTGATGTAGTTAATTTAAGAGTCTTAAATATAGCCCCCTTACTTATATAAATTGGTGCATTGGAAACATTAATAAATCCACTTGTTAAGTTAAAATACTTTATCATAACTTCTGCAAGTACATATCCACCGAAAAATCCAATTAATGATCCTAATAATAATACCAATGTATTTTTAAGTATGAATATTAATAAAGATTGTTTCTTACTCATACCAACAACCCTTAATAAGCCGATTTCCTTAACAAGTTCTTTCATCATTATGTTAAATACATTAAATATTATACAAACAGATGCAACTATCGTACCTGTATCAAATAAATCAAAACCACCTAATGCTGACTGACTGTCTTCTTTTGCAGCAGCTAATGCCTTGTTACTCTGCATATTTAATTCTCCTGAATCAAGCTTAAGAGATAATTTATCTATTTCAGTTTGTACATTTTTAAATCCAGTCTTTAGATTAATGAATCCGTTATATGTAACTAGTTCTTTAGGATATTCAAAATCTTTATAAATATATATTCCATTTCCTTCTGATGACTTCTCCATTATGTCAGTCATATTATAAGTTCCAACTATTTTAAATTTATGAACTTGATTAACTACTTGATGTTCCTTCAAATTGTCTATATATTCTTTTGAGTAACTTAATTCAACTTCATATTCTTTTGTACCTGATGGTGTATCAATTAACTTTAATTTATTTTGTGAGTCTAACTCTTTAAATAAATTATTGCTAATTATAATTTCATCCTTTTGTTTTGGAAATCTACCACTATTGATAGTATGTTTTAATTTTTTAAATGAAGATTCACTATATTCCTCCAATACATATAATTGCTCATTATAACTAAAGTTTCCGTAATATTTTCTAAGCACTGAACTTTTTACGTTATCATCTTCTATTATTGTTTCAAAATCTTCTTTACTTATATTTCCAACCTCTATTTGATAACTTGGACTTTGTTTGTAGATTTCATCAGAAACATATTTTGATTGGCTAAGCCTTGCTACTGTAGTTCCAAAAATTATAGTAGTAGACACTGCTATTGCAAAAATCATTATTAAAAATTTCTTTATATTTTTTACTGTATATCCCCTTAACAATGTAAATATCATATTCATATTCTTACCTCCCTAATCTATGAAGTTTAACAATTATGTGTAAATAAAAAATAAAGGTGTTATCTTTTATGTTTCAAAGATAACACCTTTATTTTTTTGACTCAATAGATTTTCGCAAGTGGTAATCATACCGACGTAAGTGTCATATTTTAAGTACACTTTGGATAATTTTGTAGAGGTATATATATGTTTAGTATAAAATTGTTATCTCCATCAATAACTTCTAATTCTCCATCATACTTCTTTATAGATGACCTTATACTCTGTAAACCTATACCATGAAGGAACCTATCTCCTTTGCTTGTAATCAAGTTACTGTTTTTAAATTTTAGTTTATTACTTTTTGAATTTTCACACGTAATAATAAAATATGATTTTACTATCACTCCACGTAGTTTTATATATCTATCCTGAGTTACCTTTTCACATGCTTCTATTGCATTATCTAATACATTAGAAAATATAGATGATACATCTATCATTTGAATAAATTCACATTTTCTTAAGTTTATATCACATAAAAATTTAATATCATTCTTACTACAATCTATACTTTTTTCATTCAAAATAATATCAAGTATTCTATTACCTGTGTTAAACCTCGTTTCAAAGTCTTTTAACTCTTCATTTATACTTTTTATATAGTTATCTACATCTTCATTTTCAATTTTTTTTATGCATGTTAAATGATTTTTTATATCATGATATAATTCTCTAACTTTCATATGTGATTCTTCAATGTTCAAGTAATAATTATATTGCATACTTAATTTATTATTTATAGATTCTAACTCTGACTTAGCTCTCATACCTTTTATTAAATTATTTATAATAATTACTAAAAGAACATTACAAAATACCATCGTAGCAGGTATTATACTTTGAATAGTTTGAATGTAAGGAATTACACTTATCCTTGGAATAGTATTAGAATACTCCATAATTTTATATAAATCATTTATGTACTCTCCTGATATAAATAAAAATAATATACTTATTCCGTTTATAATTAATGTTAAACCAATATACATATAATATTTAACATTTAAATCTGCATTAATAATTTGTTTGAAATATTTAAGCAATAACAATAAAATACTATTTAGCATTATTGAGATTATTAAATGATATCTCAATGGACTGTAATCAACCACTTTATCAAACACAAAACTCATTAAAAACATGTAAATTATACGACCCAATATGCTATATAAAAAAGAAAAACAAAAACCATATAGTAAGGAGCTTTTATATGAGATTTCAAATACAACCTTATATAAAAGCATTAATAAAAAACCTTCAAGTATATTATATTTTATAATTACAATATCCTTAAATTTTGGTGATACTAATATAAGTATCGTAAGTATAATTACTACAATGTAGTGTGTATTTTTTTCAATATTTTTTCTAAGTTTAATTTTATAAATCATTAGGAAAAATATTACTAAATATATCACTGAGTTTGTTATATCAATTAGTTTAATTATTGATGTTTCATTCATTATAAAACCTTCCTTAATGATTTTAGAAATGCTGTCTTAAATTCCTTAAACTTATATCTACTTACTGGAACTTCTTGCCCATTTTCAAGTATAGCTGTGTATTGCTTTACATTTTCTACAAAATTTATATTAATCAAAAAACTCTTATGACACCTAAAGAAACTATACTCTTTAAGCTCTTTTTCTATTTTATTCATGCTCATTTTCGCCTCATAGTTATTGTCTATTGTATGTATAGTAATATCTTTATTTTGAACTTCTATATAAAGGATAGTATCTATTCTAATTTTATAATTATCATGCTTATTACTAATAACCAAATACTTATCTTTTTTCATATGAATTTCTTCGATACAAGCTGTAATATGCTTTTTTATATCCTCAAATTCTATAGGTTTTAATAAGTACCTATATGCCCTTACCTCATACCCTTCTTGAATATATTCTATAAGTGAAGTTGTAAATACTATTTCTACAGTATTCTTATCAATTGTTCTTATCTTTCTGGCTATATCCATACCACTCAATTTATCCATTTGTATATCAAGTAAAAATATATCTATATTCTCAGGATAATTTTCTAATAATTGTTCTCCTGAGTCAAATATATATACTTCATAATCAATAGATAATTCCCTAAATAGCTTCTTTAAATTTTCTGTTAATAACTCCTGATGTATCTTTTCATCTTCGCAAATTGCTATTTTAATCATAGTTTTCTCCTATATAAATTTCAAATATAAATGTATATTTAAGAATATCATTTATTCCTATAAATTTTCAATGTAGTATGTTATGAATATTTGTTATACAACTATCTAAAAACAATTTTATATCATCCAAATATGATTATAATAGCCCTTCATACATCTTCTATCCTACGACTTCATATCAAATGATAATGGATCATATACAGTTAAACACCTCTTGTTAACTATCATTGATATTGATAGCTAACAAGAGGTGTTTCTAAGGTTTATATAACATTTTTTATGGAACTCTTATCTATTTATATCTAATTGCTTATATAAGACACCAGAAACAGGCTCATTGTCTCCAGTCTCATAAAAATGCTTAAGAGACTTTAAATACTCCTGCGTAAAATCACTGAAGAACATTAATAATGGCTGCTTAGAATAAGCTAAATGATGTATTGCTGAAAGTAATGCAGTTCTTTTATTTCCATCAATAAACACCTGCAGCTTACTTATCATAAGAA
>NZ_JBOFYU010000029.1:0-2971 GCF_051654825.1 Clostridium sp. | reverse complement strand
TAAATCTGGTGATCTTATTGGTGGTGTTCCTTATCACCTCCTTAATCGCCCAAATACTTGCTTTACATCTCGTCAGGATCTTTCACAATTTTACACAAAAACACGTTGTAAAATTTATAGAATTAGTTCTACTAAGCTTAATAACCTCTTGATATCAAACCCCGAAATTTCGTTCTTTATCACTCAGTCCATTGCAAGCCATTTCCATTCTGTGATTAATCATTTTCATTCTTCTAAAGAAGACCACACTCCTGCTCGTCTTTGCAAACTGCTTATCAATCTTGCACAATATAAACAAGATAAATACTTTTTACACAAATATTTTACATATGTAGAATTAGCCAAATATCTAGGTGTTCATTCTGTAACAATTTCTCGAATTATGCTTACGCTTAAAAATATGAGCGTAATAGAAAAAGAGGGGCACTGTATCATTATTAGTGATATGGAAAAACTTATTAATCTAGCAAATTCCCCTCATCTACTCACTCCTTCCCCCCTAAAAGATACTGCTATGACTTCTTCAAAAAAATAAAAGCCGAGTTATTTATCACTCGGCTTTATCCTATTTACCTCTCCTAAAATCTACTGGCGATACTCCTATGCATTTCTTAAATACTTTACAAAAATATGAAGCAGATTCAAATCCTAACTCCATAGCAATCTCTCCTATTTTCTTATTAGATTCTATTAATAATATTTTAGACTTCTCTATTTTTACTACTTTAATAAAATCAGACAGATTTCCACCTGTCATTTTTCGATAATACCTAGATAGATAAGAAGGATTCAGATGAATAACACTTGCCAGTTTAGTAAGTGTTAACTCTTCTCCTATATGTCTTTCAATGTACCTTTCTAGTTTCAAAATGAGTTCATCTTCATTTTCTGTAACTTCTTCTTCCATTTCTAAAATTTTAGGCACGCCTATCTCTGTTTCCTTTAATAACACTCGATATAGCTTACTAAACTCTTCATTTATTTGCTCAACTCTTACTGGAATTTTTGAAAATATTACACTAATAGGTTGATGACATAATTCCATAATAATTTCTTGATATTCCTCACTTATTTGAATGAGTTTAAGTGGTATATCAATTACCTCTTTAGGTTGTAATAAACACACTATATAGTCTCTCTGATATTCAAATACTTCTGTATAAAACTCTTCTCTTAGTTCTTCATAGTATACTTTTTTTACCTTATACACTATTTCTGCTATCTGATCTATTGTTGAATCATTACATAGCACTCTTCCTATATAAATGATTAGTTCTTTATCTAAATCAATATCTAATACTTCTTTTAGCTGAATCTTATCTTTCTCATTTAAATTCTGTAATAAAATACTTTCCAAGCACTTCGCCTTAATAAAGCTTTCATACACTTTATTTTCTACCACCTCTTGTAATCTGAGTAGCTGTTCCTGCTTAGACCTTTCTATATCTTTTACTACCTCTTCTATTTTTCCTAATATTTCATCATCATCTTCAGATTTTAATATATATCCAGCCTTTAGATCATTAGTGGCTTTATAGATATATTCGAATTCATTATATCCTGTTAAAAATATGATTTTACACTTTTTCCATCTTTTTTTTACTTCCTGTGCTAATTCAAATCCGTCTTGTCCTGGCATATGAATATCCGAAAGTAAAATATCAATTTTAACACTTTTCATAATCCCCAATGCTTCTTGTGTAGAATAAGCTTTATAAATTTCAAATTCATACTTACTTTCTTCTTCAAAAATTTTACTTAATCCCTTTACAATTACCACTTCATCATCTACTATAAGCAGTCTATACATACTGTACTCCCCTCTAATTCAATAAATAATTGAATTTTTAATCCCCCTAGTTTTCCTCTTGCTACGTTTAATCCGCTTGTCTCTCCAAATTTAAGTCTTAACCTTTTATTCACATTAAATAGTCCTGTTGTTTCTTTTTTCTTTTCATTACTTGTTAGGCTTATATTTAATGCCTCTATTTCTTGGTTACTTATTATGTTTCCATTATCCTCTATACTGATTTTCAAGTATCTACCTACATTACCTTCTATTTGTATATGTAATTCTCCTTGTCCACTTATTTTCTCAAAAACATATTTATAACAATTTTCTACAAGTGGTTGTAAAATAATCCGAGGTACTTTAATTCCTTTTAGCTCCTCCGGTATCTTATCTATTTGTATATTAACCCTTTCTCCAAATCTTATTGTTTGTATATCTAAGTATAATTTTGTATGTTTGTATTCTTCTTCTAAACTTATACTGTCACTCCCATTTCTAGTAATAAACATATAGTACTTTGCTAATTTTTGAGAAAGAATCATAGCATTTTCACTATCTTCTATCTTGCACATTTTACTTATATTAAAAAAACAATTATATAAAAAGTGAGGATTAATTTGAGATTGTAACTGTCTTAATTCACTTTTATTCAGTTCTAATTCTTGTTCATATGTTTTTTCAACATATATTTTTAACGCATCTATCATGCTCTTGAATCCTTTGAAAATGTATTCAAATTGATCATTTGTACTATAATTAATATCCAAATCAAAGTTATTTTCTTCAATTTGCTTCATTACTTCAACTAGCTTTTTTAATGGCTTATTAATGATATTATAAATATAAATAATAAATGCACCTAACGCAGCAGTAGAAATTATAATCCATAATTTAAAAAGATTATTGAATTGCTTCATAGGTATAAATACACTTTTCCCATCAAAAGACATAACAACTTTTATTTTAGATGAAACTAAATTAGTTTGTAGCAAATAGTATTCTTCTTTTTGCTCATCAAAATGTTCTGTTGTATATATCGGTATCTCATCTTGTATAATACCTACTTCTACACCTCCTATTAATTCTTTTATATTACTTATCATTCTCTCAATCTCTCTATTATTAATTTTAATATAACTAAAAGAATTATATTTTCCATTTATAGCCAAAGGAATACTT
>NZ_JBOFYU010000028.1:0-36712 GCF_051654825.1 Clostridium sp. | reverse complement strand
TATTTTAGATGATGTATTTATACATCATCTAAAATCAGCCTCAGGTTTCCATAGATATGAAAAAGGAGCTATCGCTAGCGGATTTTATAATCCGCTAATGCGACAGCCCCTTTCTTAATCTTTTTAATTACTTATATATTTATTTAAGTCCTCTATAGATTCCATATCAAAAATATCCAGAGCTATATCATCAATTATATCTCCATCTAAAGATAAAAGTTTTTCCCTATAATAACCTGGAACATCCTTAAATTTCTTAAGTAATTGTTTTAAAAGAATATCTACTTTTCCTCGTTCTATTCCCTTTTCAATTCCTTTTTCAATTCCTTTTTCAATTCCCTTTTCAATTCCTTTTTGCTCAACTGCTGGATCATATAATGTCTTTGTCATTGTACTCACCTCTTCTTCTATATTTTCATCTTTTAAATAATTCCTATTTAAATATTCTATTAAATTTTGTATTGCTAATAACATTTTATGAAAATCTTCTCCTAAAATCTCATCTTCTTCAAATAATAAGGCTGATTCTTTAGATAATTTTTCTGCTAATGCTTTTGCAATAGCTGATAGTTCCTTTATTCTATTTACATCACTTTTCCTTTGTGCTTTTTCAAGCTCTTTTCTTAAACTAAATAATTTCAAAGGAATTAATGGATACATCTTCTTTTCTCTAAGATCTTCATCAGTATATTCCCAATATTTCATTACTGAAACTGAATAAGTAACCTCTTGCTCATCTGGAAAAACTATTCTTAGTGATAATTCATCTTCTATACTTTTATTTTCCTCAAAAAATATAACCTTTTGTTTTGGAAAGTATATAGTTTTAACGTCCTGAGATTTCCTACTCATATTTTCTTTTAATCTTTCTTTGCCCTTATTAAATCCATATTCAAACATTCTAATAATCATAGTATTATCATTTTTAGTTTGAAACTCTATATGGTAACTAACTTTATTACTATCTCTATTTAGAATATCAAAAAACATATCTCCTCTTAATATTCCTAAATTTTGCTCTATAAACTCATTATTACTAACAGTTAATTCTACTTCATTAGGATTAAAATCCTCTTCAAATATTCCATTTAATAATTTAACTAAAACCTTATTTGATGTTGAAAATAAAAACTTTAAAACCTCATCTAATTTAACCTTTTCCTTTTCCAAAACATCACCTACTTTCATTAGTTATATTATATCCTAAATCTATATTTTCTTAAACAAAAAAACTATAACTAAATGTTATTGCTTAAATATTTCCCCTGTGCATTTCCCTATCTAAATCATTTTTTCTAATGATTAATATACTCTAAATTTAAAGACACTATTAACATTAACTGCAAATAGTGCCTTTTAAAAGATTCTAATATAAACAGAAATTTTAGCCTAAGGTGGAGTTTTAACACTATCTTAGGCTAATAAGTTGTTATCTAGAGGCATGTCCCTTATTAACTCTCTACTAAATAAAAATTAGGGGCATCACAACTGCTAGCCAAAAATAAATTTACTTTGTAGTTCTTACATTAATTGATACTGGTTTAGATTTTTCTCCATTACTATATTTACTTACTACTTTAAAGCTAGTTATTGTGTTAGCTTTTAACCCATCCACTGTATATTCTGTATTTTCAACTAATCCTATTTCTTTTCCATCTTTATAGATAATATATCCTTCTAAACCTACCTTACTGCTTGGTTCTTCCCATGTTAATGTTACTGACTTATTTGTAACTTCCTTAGCATTTAGGTTTTGTGGTTTTTCTACCTTTATTTCTTCTGGACTTTTTGTAGTAAATACAAATGGATAAACGTCTTTATAGTTTCCTTTGTATTGCTTTTCTCTATTTACTAATAGTACAGTATATTCTTCATTTGGATTTAATCCTGTTATTTTTGCGCTTGTTTCTCCTGATGCTATATCTGCATATTTCTTTCCATTTACTACTATATACGCAGGTTCTAATGATTCATTTTCAGGTAATTCCCAAGTTATTGTTGCTTCTGTTTCCCCTACTTCTAAGGTATATGGTGTGCAAACTGTTTCTAATTCAGCAGCTCCTATTACCTTTTTATAGATTTTTAATTCATCTATTACTGCATCTGATAAACCAAACATCTTATTTCCATCAGCTCCAAGAACTAAACTTAAGCCTTCTACATCTATATCTTGTCCTAATTTATCACTTATATCTCTTCTATTGACTTCTTTACCATCTATATATAAAACCATGTTTCCATCTCTATCAAAGGTTGATGATATTTGATGCCACTTTCCATCTGTTACATTATCAAATCTATCTGTATCTACTCTATTACCGCCTTCTGTATTAAAGTTTAATCCAAGGCCTGGTCTTTCTCCAGTAAAGCTTCCTATTGTAAATCCTTTATTTCCTCCTGTTGACCAGTTTTTATTAGATATAATTGATCCTTCACCTTCTATTTCAGCATCTGATTTATACCAGAATAATATTGAAAAATCATCTTCTCCAAATTTAAGATCTAAATTTTCTCCAAAATCAACATATTGTTCTGCAGTCACTTCCTTACCTGCAATTTCTTTAGGATTAGTTATTTTAATAGCTTTACCACCATTTATTCCTTCAACAAATTCAGGATTTCCAACTAAAGTACCATCATTACCTCTTCCTGAATTGTCATTAGCTGTTTCATCATCAAAGTTTACATCTAATACCTTACCTGGTAGATAATTTTCAGGATTTAAATCTATTGTAAAGTTATGCTCTGGCATCCACTCATCATTTTTATAATCCCTCATACTTAATTGTATTGTATCTTCATTAACTGTTACATGATAACCTAGTTGTCCTCTTCCATCACCATAATCATTATAATAAAAACTTGGTACATCTACCATTGTTCCATAATCAGTTTTAACTACATCTAAAGCTCCTAATCCATTATGAATATGCCCTGTAAACATTACTGTTTGAGGATATTTTCTTAATACTTCTTTTAATGCAAAATCTTGAATTCCTACTTCCCAATCATTACTATTCCAATAAGTATCTCTCATTGCTTGATGTAAGAATATAAAGATTGGCTTTCCTTCTTCTGCACCCTCTGCCATAGTTTTATCTAACCATTCTAATTGTTCTGGTGAAATATACGCTCTATCCTTTATATCCCACTCTGTATTTAATGCAATAAAGTTATATCCATCTATCCATTTATTATGATAAACCTTTCCATTAGTTTCTCCCATATAATCCTTGTTATATTTCATATATCTATTATATACTTCATCCCAACCTGACTTCCATCTAACATCATGGTTTCCAAGTGGATTTAAAAACTCTAAGCCTTGTCCATAGTTATTTAAAATATTAGCATAACCTTTATATTGGTTTTCATTTCCACTATCTGTGTAATCTCCTGCTCCCATAATTCCTAGTGAATCCGGGAAAAATTCCTTTACATCATTTATAGCATCTATAAAGTTAACACTATTTTTAGTTTCTTCATTATCACTAGTTATATGAACATCACTAATAACTTCAAATTCTATTATTCCTTTTTCAGGGCCTGAAAACTCATTAAAAGCTATTTTTAATTCTTTATTAAATCTTTCAATTTCTTCTAAATCTGTTACCCCTTCAGATTCTACCTTTATTCTAGAAAGCTCTAATTTAAACTTTTCTATTTTTTCAGGTGATGCAGTTGACTCTTCTACAAGCTTTTCATATTCTGCAATTTTATTTTGAAGAATATACGGTGCATTTATTTCAGCTATTTCAGATTCTGTAACAACTGATTTATAAATAACTAATTCATCTATATAAGAATCCTTAACTCCATAACGCTTAGTTCCATCTGCTCCTAATATAAGATTAGTTACATCTATACTCTTACCTACTTGATTACTTATATTTTTACTTGTAGTATTTTTACCATCTACATATAAAATCATATTTCCTGTTCTGTTAAATGTAGCTGCAATATGATGCCACTTATTATCTGTAGCTTCTCCTACACGACCTGTATCTGCTCTACTACCACCATTTGCTGTGAAGTTTAATGTAGCTCCATTTCTCATATCTCCAATAGCAAACCCTGGATTTCCACCTGTGTACCAATCTTTATTACTTATTATAGATACTTCTTCTGAATCATTTCCATTAGCCTTATACCAAAACATTATTGAAAAATCATCTTTTCCAAGCTTTAATCCTTCTTCATTTCCAAAGTCAACATATTGATTTGCAGTAACATATTCACCTGCAACTCCCTCTGGATTTTGTAAACGAATTGCCTTACCCGAGATCCCTTCTACAAATTCTGGTGAACCTACTACTACTCCATTATTTTCATTTCCTGAAATATCAGTAGCCCCTTCATCATCAAAGGTAACTTGAAGTACTGGACCC
Source organism: Clostridium sp. (assembly GCF_051654825.1). Taxonomy (GTDB): domain Bacteria; phylum Bacillota; class Clostridia; order Clostridiales; family Clostridiaceae; genus Clostridium. Next base: position 32,324 of record NZ_JBOFYU010000028.1, on the reverse strand, counting down.
TCCATTGGTTCCTTTTCATATTTTCCTAGTTCTATAATCTCATCCTTTGTAAGAACTGTTTTATAAACTTCTAATTCATCTATATAAGAGTCTAAAACTGAATTTTCAAATTTACCATCTGCTCCTAAAACAAAGTTTAAAACATCTATTGTTCCCTTTCTATCTTTTATACTTACAGTAGAGCTTCCTGATTGATGCCCTGCTCCTCCTGATGCCTCTTTTCCATCAATATAAAGTGTCATCTTATCGTCTCTATCAACTACTGCAACTACATGATGCCAACCTCCATCTGTTGCACTTGAGAATCTATCAGTTTCTGCTCTTCCTGAATTACCTGGAGTATTAAAATTTAAATTTACCCCTTGCTTCATATTTCCAATATTAAAACCTGGATTATTTCCTGTATTCCAATCCTTATTACTTACAATTGAGCCTTCTCTAGATTGCTCTGGAGATGACTTATACCAAAAGGCTATTGAAAAATCCTCTTCTCCAAATTTCAAATCTTCCTTTTCTCCAAAATCTACATATTGCTCTGCCTTTTTAGATGTACCTGCTACCCCTTCAGGATTTACTAAATGAATAGCCTTACCCTTTATTCCTTTAACAAATTCAGGTGAACCAACTACTTTACCATCATTTCCTCTTCCTGTTACATCTACTGCATTTCCCTCATCAAAAGTTACCTTCATAATAGGCTCAGGCATAATAACCTCTGCTGAAGTAATATTATAATATGGAACTGATGTTGCAAGCATACTTGCTGTAATAACACTAGTTAATAACTTTTTAAACCTCATTTTTTTCTCCCCTTTAATGTTTTATAAACCCTTTACATATATTACCATATTATAGTAATGTATATAACATTTCAATATCTTTTTCAAATATTTTACAAAAGCATGACATATGTTAAAATATTTTAACTTCTCCAAATTAAATAATGCCTAATGCTTTTTATTTATTAATTATTACAATTAAAAAGAGTTTTAAAATATGAAGTACAAATAGAACCTTTCTTAATTATTAACTTTTTTATTACATTAAAAATAATGAAAATTATATAAAATAGAAATAGATGTATGATAGTATTTTAAAATCTATCATACATCTATTTTTTTAACTTAATATTATTATTAAGTTACTTTCCATTAATACCTTTAAAGAAAAGCTTCTTATTTCATTTTTATCAAATTCTATTTTTATTACGTCTCCATTTATTTCTCTTATTTTACCTTCTCCATGTGCTCTATGATGAAGAAGGTCACCTGCCTTTAATCCATAGCTTTTTACTTCGCTTTCACCTATAAACTCACCTTCAACTATAAACCTTGATGGATCTTTAAATTTACCTCGTATAGTTTTAGGAGAATAAAGATATAAATTATTTATAGCTCTAGTTATTCCTACATAAAAAAGCCTTCTTTCTTCTTCTATATTATCATCCATAGAAGATTTATGCGGAATAGTTTCTTCATCACAATTTATAATAAATACATTTTTAAATTCCATTCCCTTTACACCGTGAATAGTACTTAAAATAACTCCCTTTTTAGTTTCCTTGCTTTCTTCTATTTGTTCCTTTACATTTTCAACATGAGTTAAAAGTTCAAATATTGTTTTATATCCCTCACAAGCACTTTTAAATTCTTCTAATATATCTTCTAAATCATCTATACTTTGACTATATCTTTCTGAATATTCCTTCAAATAATCTATATATCCTAAATCAGAAATAATATATTGTATAGCAGCTCCTAGAGATATTTTATTTAAATACTGTATTTCCCTTCTTACATCATCTAGCTTTTTAGCTTGATAAGGTGGTGTATCCTTTTTTTCTATTAATAATTCAAAGGGACTTTTATCTTCAAAATTTCCTCTTAAGTAATCAAGGCTTAATCTACTTACATATCTAAAGGGCTTATTTATTATATTTAAAAAGCTTCCTTTATCCTTAATATTTATAGATAATCTTAAATAACTTAATAAATCCTTACATATAAAATGTTCAAAGAAATTATACCCCTTATCTAAAAGCACAAAAGGTATCTTTTTTCTAGTAAATACATCTATCATGCTTCTAGCTTCCATATTAGTTCTATATAAAACAGCATTATCTTCAATACTGCCCATATCCTTTTCTATAATATTAGCTATGTCTTCTCCTTGCATAGTTTCATTATAAGGCATTAAGTATTTAATTATTCCCTTTGTATCCTTAAATGAATGAATTTCTTTATTATTTCTATTTATATTATTTTTAATAACTTTTTTAGATGCTTCAACTATATTTTCATTACTTCTATAATTCATAGAAAGATAAACCTTCTTTCCACCTTTAAAATCTTCATTAAAGGTAACCATATATTCAGGCTTTGACCCTCTAAAGCTGTAAATACATTGATCTTCATCTCCTACAGCAAAAAGTTCATTTCCTTCATTTATAAGCTTTAAAAATCTTATTTGTAGCTCATCACAATCTTGGAATTCATCTACTAAAACATATTTAAAGAAGTTTTTATATTTAAATAATATATCTGGATTATCCTCTAAAAGCTTTATAGCAGTTATAGATAAATCATCAAAATCCCAAAGACTTTCCTTCTTTTTATATCCCTCATAACTTTTATAGCATTCTTCAAAAATTTCCTTATCAATGCTAGGTTTAAATTCACTTAAGGGAATAATTTGTGTTTTAAAGGATGATATATTGTTAATAATTTCCTTTATCTTATCTTCTGTTACATCATCAATATATTTAGACACAACACCCTTTATAATTCTATGAGTTATTCCACCCTCTATAATTTTTATTTCAAAGTTTTCCTTTAATAAAATCTTATAAAAAAGACCATGAAAAGTTCCAAAGAAAGGAGCCATATCCCTATTATACATATTTTTATATCTGTTTCTCATATTATCAGCAGCAGCTCTAGTAAATGTAATAACTATTATATTTCCTATCCTTACACCTAAATCTTCTACTAAATGATTTACTCTATTTATAATAACAGTAGTTTTTCCTGACCCTGGTGCAGCAACTACTAAAACATTTCTATCTTTTATATAAACAGCTTCTTTTTGATATTTATCTAAATTAACCTTCATTTTTCCTCCAACAATTTCTCTTAACTAAATCTATTATATAATATTATTCCCCTTTTAATTGGAAATAACTGTATTGTAATAATTTATATATAGTTGTACAATATATTTATTATACTTTAATTTATCTATTGTCTCTAGGACATAATATTAATAGATAAAATTATATTATAATTAATTATTTTAGAATTCAACTTAAATTTAAATAACAAACAACTTTACTTTTATAATTAAAGTAAAGCAGTATCCAGAAAATTTATATACTGGAGATTTAACTTTATATTATATACCACTTAAAGAGGAGAAAAGAATGGAAAGCTTAATGAGATTCGATGTTACTAATGAAAGAAATCTTACAATGTTAGTAGATTTTTATGAACTAACTATGGCTAATGGCTATTTTAATAAAGGAATTCAAAATAAAACTGCTTATTTTGATATGTATTTTAGAAGAGTTCCAGATGGCGGTGGCTACTGTGTAATGGCTGGAGTTGAGCAATTAATCGAATATTTAACTAACCTAAAATTCACTAAATCAGATATTGAATATTTAAGAAGTAAGGATATCTTTGAAGAAAGCTTCTTAGAATATCTAGAAACCTTTAAATTTGAATGTGATGTTTGGGCTATACCAGAAGGAAACCCTGTTTTTCCTAATGAACCTTTAGTTTGCGTTAAAGGACCTGTAGTTCAAGCTCAATTTATAGAAACAATGATATTACTTACAATAAACCATCAAACATTAATAGCTACAAAGGCTAATAGAATTTGTAGAGCTGCTGATGGAAGAACTGTAATGGAATTTGGATCAAGAAGAGCTCAAGGATATGATGGAGCTATTTATGGAGCTAGAGCATCTATAATAGGTGGATGTGATTCAACAGCTTGTACAATAGCTGATAAGTACTTTAATGTACCTGCTGTAGGAACTATGGCTCATAGCTGGGTTCAATTATTTGATACTGAATATGAAGCATTTAAAACATGGGCAGAGGTTTACCCTGATAACTGCTCACTTCTTATAGATACTTATAATGTATTAAAATCAGGATTACCTAATGCTATAAAGGTATTTGATGAAATCCTTGCTCCACTTGGGCATAGACCAAAAGGAATAAGAATAGATTCAGGAGACATTACTTACTTAACTAAAAAATGTAGAAAAGTTCTTGATGCTGCTGGATACCCTGATTGTAAAATAATAGTTTCTAACTCATTAGATGAGCATATTATTAGAGACGTATTAAGCCAAGGAGCTCAAATAGATTCCTTTGGTGTTGGTGAAAGATTAATTACTGCTAAATCAGAGCCTGTATTTGGTGGAGTTTATAAATTAGTTGCAGTAGAAAATGATAATAAGATAGTTCCAAGAATAAAAATCAGTGAAAATACTGAAAAAATAACTAACCCAGGATTTAAAAAGATTTATAGAATCTTTGATAAAGAAAATCATACTGCTATTGCAGACTTAATTGCTTTAAATCATGAAGAAATAGATGAAAATAAAACTTTAGATTTATTCCACCCTATTGAAACATGGAAAAGAAAAAAAATTAAAAACTATTATGCTAAAGAATTAATGGTTAAAATCTTTGATAAAGGAAACGTAGTTTATCAAAGTCCTTCTGTATTAGAAATAAAAGAGTTTTCTAAAAAAGAATGTGCTAAGCTTTGGCCTGAAGTATTAAGATTTGAAAATCCTCATACATACTATGTAGATTTATCAAATGAATTATGGACATTAAAGCATAAATTACTTCACGAATGTACTAACGAGTAATAAAATATTTTTAGTAAAATAAAATAGTCATAACTAGATATAATCTTATCTAGCTATGACTATTTTTTTATAACATCTTAATTAATTTTTGCTATTACTTGTACTTTAATTAAATTAACCTAACAATTTTAACTATAAAAATAAAACATACCTAATAACTAGCTAAATTTAACTATCTATTAGGTATCTTCTTTAGAATTAATAATTACTCATGCTGTCTACTCTATCAAAGTCATAGTATCTTTCGCTTGCATAAGCAAAATCTTCAACTATTATATCTTTAAATTTTAGCCTACTTTCATTTAAATGCTCTTTAAAAGGACAATCTCCCTTTTTTTCAGCTAAGTTCATTGGGCATTCTCTATAACAACTAATATACTCTTCTTTAGTTGACCAAAATGGACATTTACACATGGATTCTCCCCCCCAACACATGAAAACGAAATCATAGCCTTATTATAATACATCTTACATAAAAAGGAAAGTGTTAATTTCAATATTTTAGTATTTTTTCTAAATTATATTGAATTTTACTTTTTAAATGATTAAAGTTATTTATATTATTATTTTATATGAATTTATATGTTTTTATGGTTAAAATCACATTAAATATTATTTAAATTTATAACCTTCTTATATATAAGAATTACTGTATCATATCCCCTTTGTAATGTCATATTAGCCACTTTTAAATCTTAATTTTTTTATATTTTCACTTACAAAAAAAGGCTAGTATACTTAAATACTAACCTAGTAAAATCCTAGTTTTTTTTTGGTATTGAATTATTTTTTGTAACTGAAATATTTATTATTTCATTTGTAAATGCTTTTAATAAAGCTTTTTCAAGAACCTTTTCTTGGTCAAAGTTTTCTATATCTTTACATTCAGCAAATACCTTATTTAATTCACCATTTAAGTTTCTATATGTTAATGTAACGTAAGGCTTTTCATATTCCACTTCTACTATTTTTAATCCCCAAGAAATTTGAGCATATTCTCCATCTGTAGTTAAATGAGTTAATTCACCTAATTTAGCTTTTTCCTTTGATGGATCCTTTACTTCTATTAGTTCATCTCCAACTTTATATTTTGACATATTCGTTTCCTCCTTAAGATAAATTAAAAATATTTTAACAATCTTCTACATAAATTTACTTTTGTTATGTATTATATGCTAATTTTGTGTTATTATTAATGGGCTTAAATTAAATCCACCCATTAGTTTGTTAATTAATTAACAACCACCTTTATACTAACATAATAATCAGATTATTTCAATAGATTTTATACATATTTATCAAAATAAATTTATTTTTTCAAATTCAATTAATTTTCTGCATATTATATTTTTACTAAATAATAGTAATTATTTAATATTAACGATTACTAGTAAACATTTATTGACTGAATTCATATTATATTATATAATTAGTAGTAACAATATATAAGGAAGGTGTACTAATGGATAATATAACTTCTATCTTTAGAGAAAAGAAATTAAAACTTACTCCTCAAAGATTAGCTGTTTATAAATATTTAATGAGCACAAAGGAACATCCTTCAGCAGAAACTATATATAAAGCACTACAACCAGACTACCCTACTATGAGCTTAGCAACTGTATATAAAGCTCTTAAAACATTAGCAGAGGTAAACTTAATTCAGGAAATTAATGTTGGTGAAGGTAACTTTAGATATGATGGTAATTCTATGGAGCATGCACATATCCAATGCATAAACTGTAGTAAAGTAAATGATCTAGAAGGTTTATCTTTCTCAGATTTAAACAAAACTGCTGAAGATTCTTGTGAATATAAAGTTTTATCAAACAAAGTTTTCTTCTATGGGATTTGTAAACAATGTCAATAACTAAAAAAACACCCTATAAGTTTATTTATAACTTATAGGGTGTTTTTTGTTTACTATTAAAAGGTATTTTACTTATTTTTTGAATTTATATGTTAATTTCATCATATACTTTAACGAGGTGATTATATGGCGAACTTTTTAGTTATAAAGAAAAAAACTATTATTAACTCTTTAATAGCTTTTGTAGTTGTACTTTTATCCTTTTCTTTTTTTATAAGTTTTTCTAAAAACAAAAATTCTGTTATAGCAACATCAAATACATTAGATAGTGATGGTTCTTTAAATCAAGATTTTAATGGTGATGGTAATATTGAAACACTTGAATTAAGCAAGGAAAAAGATGGTTACATATTAAAGCTAAAAGATAAAAGCAAAGAATATTTATTAAAACCGAAAGACGGAGGATCTATTTTAGGAAATGCGCTTCCTAATTGGCCAATAAGTGTAGAAACTATTGATTTATCAAGAAATGGTATTCCAGAAATTATAGTAAGAAGCTCTAAAGACGGTACTTCTATAAACCATATTTTTTCTTGGAGCAAAGATGGCTATACTAATATTTATAGCTCAAATGATAATATACTTGGAATCTTAGATTCTACTAATACAAGAACACCAAAGATATTATCACTTTCATCAAAACAAGGTGATGGTTCTACTTCTGCATTTATTATAAATGGAAATAAACTTAAAGATATTAGCTTTTCAAAACCTACAGTACCAGGATTAGGTAATATCCAATCATTTATTGATACTATTGAAGAAGATTATGAAATAGATGATCCACCAAATATTTTTTCTTCTGAAATAAGTAGTACAGAACTTTCAATACTTTGGAATTTAGATAAAGAAAATACTATGTATTCATTTCAAAATGGTTATTTCACCGATATTTCATGGGATGATTCAGGGAATCCTTCATCATTAAAATGGTATTTATCATTTGAAAAAGTATCTAAGACTGCTCATGATGAACCTAAGTCAGAATTGTTTTTAACATTAACTGTAACTAAAGATGAAGTAAATGAATTTAGAATTTCTTCAATAAAAAAATCCTAATAAAATGTATAAGGCCGCTTTCGCGGCCTAAAAGGGGGATGGGGGGGTTTTAGCTTATGAAGATTACTCTTCATTTGCTATAGGAGAATACTTTCTCCGGTACATTTATATTATTAACCTATGCAGCAACTTTTATACATTTAAATATAAATATGCTACTTAAATGAACCGTCATTATATGCTTCTATTATCCTATCTATGAAATCTATCTTATCTGTATCTACTATTCTTCTAATAGCCATTAAAAACTCTAAATTTTCATCCTCATAGTCTAAATCTTTATTTTTAGACTTTCCTTTACTACTACTAGCACTTTTTTCACTACTATTATTATTTAATTTTGATAAGTCAGCTCCACCCATAATATTTTGAAGTGCACTGAAATCTATACCTCCAGATCCACCAGCGCCAGAAAACATACTTTGTAGAGGCCCCATATCAAAATTACCTAAATTAACTCCTCCGTTATTTTGATTCCCATTGTTCCCCATTATATTTTGTAATGCTCCTAAATTTAAATTGTTTAAATCAAACCCATCAGTATTCATAGATGATAGTAAATTACCTATTTGGCTCATATCCATATTCCCACCCAATAAACTCATTAATTGTGCAGGATTTATTCCAAAAGGATTATTATTTTGGTTATTATTTTTAAAATTATTGCCATTACCATCATCAACTCTATGTTTATGCCTTCTTTTTGACATTAAATATCCTCCTAGTAAATTCCTCTATATTCTATTATATGTATTTACTTAAAATATGTTTATGTTTTTGGGCATTTTTTTGGAGGGCCTTAGGCCCTCCATCCTCTATACTAGTAGCAACAATTGTTTCCACCGAAGAAACTATTAAATGATCCACCACATAGTAAGAATAATAAGATAATTAAATATGATCCGCTATTACATAGCAATCCTGATCCACAAGCTATTAATAAGAATATAATAGGTGCTACTGATCCACTTAATCCATTAAAAACATTTCCACATCCATTATCGCAGCAGCAATTATCTTGGCAGCAGCAATTATCTTTACAACAGCAGTTATCTTTGCATCCACATTTACATTTCTTTTCACAATGACATTTTTTTGACATAATTATCTCTCCTTCCTTTCATCAGGTTTTTTTATTAGCAGCATCCGAATAGATTTCCTACTCCACCGTCACATCCGCCACCGCAGCCTCCACAGCTGTTGCATAAGAATAGGATAACTAGTAAGAATAAATATGATGAGCAGCTTCCACCACCGTTAGATCCGTATCCACCACAGCTATTTCCACATCCGCAGCTATTTCCACATCCACAGCTAGTTCCACATCCTCCACCTAGTCCACCTGCGTAGAATAATATTAATAATATCCATATCCAGCTTCCAAATCCGCATCCTGTATTACATCCGCCGCCTGCTGGTGGGCATTGAGGTACAAATTGTGGTGCGCATTGTGGTCCAAATTGTGATGAACTTGAGTCATTACAACCACATGAGTTTAAGCCATTTAGAATTTCATTCATTTCCATAAAATTACTCCTCCTTGGGATTTATAAGTTTTTTTGTTGTTTATACTATATAGTATGAGCTCACATTAAATTTGACACTGTCTATAAATAGTTTTTTTTAAATTTTTTTTGTTTTTTTTTGAAAAAAAAGAGAACCTATAAAAACTCTTGTTTTTACAGGTTCTCAGAAGTTTTACTCTTCTATAACTTCCTCTGTAGGAACTAAATCTCCAAATAAGTTATCTATTAATTGATCTTTGCCCTTTTTATTTAATGATGAGAAGAAGTATAATTTATCTTCTTTCCCAAGCTCTAATGTATCTCTTATTATTTTTTCACTTTTTCTTAAATCATTATTTGAAAGCTTATCGCTTTTTGTTGCAACAACTATTTCGTCATATCCAAAATGCTTTATCCATTGGTGCATTTGAATATCATCTCCTGTTGGCTTATGTCTTGAGTCAACTAGTAAAATAACTCTCTTTAAAGGTTCTCTTCCTGTTAAGTAAGTTTCAATAGTATTTCCCCATGAAGCTTTTTCCTTTTTAGATACTTTCGCATACCCATAACCAGGTAAATCTACTAAGTAAAACTCATCTCCATTTATCATAAAGAAGTTTATTAATCTTGTTTTACCAGGTGTTTGACTTACTTTAGCTAAGTGTCTTCTATTCGTAAGTGCATTTATTATTGAACTTTTTCCTACATTAGAACGCCCAACAAAAGCTACCTCTGGTAATCCAGTTTCAGGATATTGAGCTCTTCTTACTGCAGATATTATAAATTCTGAATTTTTAATTCTCATCAATGGTATCAACTCCAATTATTGCTTTATTTAATACCTCTTTTACATCGTGGACTGGAATTATTTCTAATTTACTTCTTACTGATGTAGGTATCTTAATTATATCTTTTTCATTTTGTTTAGGAATTATTATTGTATCAATTCCAGCTCTAAAGGCAGCAATTGATTTTTCCTTTAATCCACCAATAGCCATTACTCTTCCAGTTAAAGTTACTTCACCTGTCATAGCTATATTGCTTCTAACCTTATTTTTAGTTAATGCAGAAACAATTGCCGTAGTAATAGTTATACCAGCTGATGGACCATCTTTTTTAATAGCTCCCTCTGGGAAATGGATATGGATATCTTTATTTTTATAGAACTCATCTGTAATTCCAAATTCTTTAGCATTTGCTCTAACATATCCAAAGGCAATTTTAGCTGATTCTTGCATTACATCACCTAATTGGCCTGTTAACTCTAGCTTACCTGTTCCATCCATAACAACTACTTCTACTGGTAATGTATCCCCACCAGCAGCAGTCCATGCCATTCCCTTAACAACACCTACTCTATCTTCATGATCTTTTTTATCATAAGTGTAAATTGGTGCTCCTAAATATTTTTCAATTCTATTATTAGCTATACTTATACTCGTTTTATCTTTCTTTAACATTTCAGTTAAAGACTTTCTTATTAACTTAGCTAAAACTCTTTCTAAGCTTCTAACTCCTGATTCACAAGTATAACTATTTATAGTTTCCTTTATAGCACTATCAGAAATTTTAAATTCTTTATTACTTAAATTATGCTCTTTTAAAAGCTTTGGTATTAAATGATTTTTAGCTATATGGAATTTTTCCTCATAAGTATATCCTGAAACCTCTATTATTTCCATTCTATCTAATAAAGGTCCTGGAATAGTGTCTAATGAGTTTGCAGTTGCAATAAACATAACCTTAGATAAATCTAACTCAAGTTCTAAGTAATGATCTCTAAAAGTATTATTTTGCTCACTATCTAATACTTCAAGTAAAGCATCTGCTGTATTTCCTTTATGGTCTGATCCAAGCTTATCTATTTCATCTAATAATAATAATGGATTATTTGACTTAGCTTCCTTTAATGAGTAAACTATTCTACCTGGAATAGCTCCTACATAAGTCTTTCTATGACCTCTAATTTCAGCTTCATCCTTTAGCCCACCTAAAGACATTCTAACATAATTTCTATTAATTGCATTAGCTATTGATTTAGCTATTGATGTTTTCCCTACCCCTGGTGGTCCAACCAAGCATAGTATAGGCCCTTTTAAGCTATTTGTATGCTTCTTAACAGCTAAATACTCTATAACTCTATCCTTAACATCATGTAGACCATAATGCTCATCCTGAAGGATTTTAGTAGCCTTATTAATATCAAAATTATCTTTAGTTCCCTTACTCCATGGAATATCTAATATCCAATCTAAATAAGTTCTTATTACATTTCCTTCTGAACCTGAACCTGCTGACTTTAATCTTGAAAGCTCAGTTTTAGCTTTCTCTCTAACAGCCTTAGGAAGCTTTGAAACTCTTATTTTTTCTTCATACTTTAGTATTTCAGATTTTTCAGAGTCATCTTCTCCAAGCTCTTCTTGAATAATTTTAATTTGTTCTCTTAGATAATATTCCTTTTGTGACTTATCAACAGTATCCTTCATCTTTTGAGATATTTTCTTTTCTATTTTAATTATCTCAATTTCATTTTCTATTATTTCTAATAACTTTTCTATTCTTTTAGATATATTTAACTCATTAAGAATATCTTGCTTTTTGTTATCTTCAATAATTACATATGAAGCTACAACATCTGTTAACTCATTATAATCCTTTATTCTATCAAATATATTTACGGTTTCAGATTTTACTCCATCGGCAACCTTAATATATTTAGTAAAACTCTTTTTTAACATCTTTACATGAGCTTCGATGTCTAAATCTCCATTTTCTTCAACTACCTCTAATGTTTCTATGTTAGCTATAATATATTTTTCGTTTTCTTCGAAATCTATAAGCTGAGCTCTTTCAACGCCCTCAACTAATACTCTTAAAAGATTATTAGGCAATTTTAAAAGCTGTTTTATCTTACATATAGTTCCTATGCTATGGATATCATCAACTTTAGGCTCTTCTACATTAGGATCCTTTTGTGATGCTAAAAATATATCTGACTTAGATTCCATAGCAGCTTCAATACATGCTATAGATTTTTCTCTTCCAACATCAAAATGAATAACCATATTAGGAAAAATTGTAATTCCTCTTAGAGGAATTAAAGGTAGAGTTCTTTTGCTTTTACTCATTTCATTCCCCTCCATCTTCTACATAAAATAATATGTAACTTTTATAGTATACACATAAATATGTATTTTTTCAATGTTTGGAGATGAATTTATTCTAAATTTCCAAATGTCCTTCTTCCTTAGCTGATAATATTTCAACTCTTTCTTCAATTTCATTTTTATTTATAGCTATATCTATTACTTCTCTTAATGATTTTACAGGTATTACTCTTATTCCATTTATATCATTAAAGCTATCATTCCAATTTTCCTCTGGTATTAAAGCTATTTCCGCACCTGCTTTTTTAGCTGCATTAATTTTAGCTCCAACTCCACCTATAGGCTTTACACTTCCTAATAAGCTTATTTCACCTGTCATGGCAACCTTATTATTTATTTTAACGTTATTAACAGCACTATAGATAGCTGTTGCTATTGTTATACCTGCTGAAGGTCCATCTACTGGAACTCCTCCTGGTATATTTACATGAATATCATACTTCTCACATTCTAAATCGAATATATTATTAAGAACTGTTAATACGTTTTGTATAGATGCATATGCTGTACTTTTTCTTTTTATTTTTCTATTACTATTACTTATTTCTTCTTCTTCAATAATTCCTGTTACCTTTAATTCACCCATTCTATGACTTACAGCCTTTGCAGTTGCTTCTATTTCCATTATTATTCCTATATTTGCGCCATATACAGCTAAGCCATTTACAATACCAACAGCTGGTTTATCCTTTACCTTTTTATCTTGAACTTCTGTATAATGTCCATTTTCAATTACCCATTGAATATCTGCTATAGTTATATCTACTCTATTTTCATTTATAGCTACTCCTGAGCTTAATTGAATTAAATTAACTACATCTCTTCCATTTGTACAGTATCTACTTACCATATCTAAGCCTTTTTCACATATCTTTAATCCAACCTTTAAAGCTGCATTTTCAGCAATTTTTCTTATTTCATCTGCATGAAGTGATCTAAAAAATATTTCAACACATCTTGATCTTATAGCTGGAACTATTTCCTCTGGTCCTCTTGTAGTTGCTCCTATAAGTCTAAAATCTGCAGGTAATCCATTATCAAATATTTCTCTAATATAATCAGGCATATTAGGATTTTCACTACTATAATAAGAGCTATCTAAAAATACCTTTCTATCTTCTAAAACCTTTAAAAGCTTATTCAGCTCTATAGGATGTAATTCTCCTATTTCATCTATAAAGAGCATTCCTCCATGAGCTTTTGTTACAGCACCTGCTTTAGGCTGTGGTATCCCTGCTACCCCTAATGATCCAGCACCTTGATATATTGGATCGTGTACTGAACCTATTAAAGGATCTGCAATTCCTCTTTCATCAAATCTAATAGTTGTAGCATCTATTTCTACAAACTTTGCTTCACAATTAAAAGGTGACTTAGACATTTTCTTTGCTTCTTCTAATACAAGTCTTGCTGCTGCAGTTTTTCCTACTCCTGGTGGTCCATATATAATTACATGTTGAGGATTAGGCCCACATAATGCAGCCTTCAATGCTTTTATACCTTCTTCTTGACCTATTATTTCTTCAAAGGTTGAAGGCCTACTTTTTTCAGTTAATGGCTGTGTTAGTTTTATACACCTCATTTTTGCTAACTTATCCATTTCCTTAGTATTTTCCTTTTCAATTACTACCTTGTTGACATTGTTATTTTTATGATTCATTGATATGTAATAAATTATTACAGCCATCATAACTATCTGCATAATAACTACTGGTGTTGTCATAATATTCCCATTTACTTTTGTAAATGGCTCCCTCCCTTCACTATTTACTTATCAATATTATTAACTTATTCATCTTGTAATATTCTATAAGTATAGAAAAACTTGGCATATTCTTTTCTTGCATACAAAAAAAAGACTACTCATATTGAGTAGTCTTAAAATTAAGCAGTTTCCATGCCCTTTTTCTTTTTAACTTTTTTAGGCTTTAAAGCCTCTCTAACTTCACCTTCTGGAAGTCTTACTATTTCAGGTAAATTCTTTTCTTTAATGCAATTTTCATTTATTACAACCTTTGAAATATTCTCATCTGAAGGTATATCGAACATAACTTCAATCATCATATCTTCAACTATAGATCTAAGTCCTCTAGCTCCAGTTCTTCTTGATATAGCTTCATCTGCTATAGCCTTTAATGCTTCATCAGTAAATTCTAATTCTACATTATCTATTTCAAATAATTTGCTATATTGCTTAACTAAAGCATTTTTAGGCTGACTTAATATATTTACTAAAGCTGAGTTATCTAACGATTCTAATGTTACAACAACAGGTAATCTTCCTATAAATTCTGGAATTAATCCAAACTTTAATAAGTCTCCTGGCATTATATCCTTTAGAAGTCTTCCAACATCCTTAGTTTCCTTAGATTGAATTGTAGCTCCAAATCCAATTGAACTAGTAGTAGTTCTCTTTTCAATTATTCTATCAATTCCATCAAAAGCACCACCACAAATAAATAAAATATTTGAAGTGTTTAATTGAATAAACTCTTGATGCGGATGCTTTCTTCCTCCTTGTGGAGGTACAGAAGCTGTTGTTCCTTCAAGGATTTTTAATAATGCTTGTTGAACACCTTCACCAGATACATCTCTAGTAATTGAAGGATTTTCTGATTTTCTAGCTATCTTATCTATCTCATCTATATATATTATTCCTCTTTCTGCCTTTTCTATATCGTAATCAGCATTTTGGATTAATTTTAATAGAATATTTTCAACATCTTCCCCTACATATCCAGCTTCTGTTAATGTTGTAGCATCTGCTATTGCAAATGGAACATTTAAGAATTTAGCTAATGTTTGAGCTAAAAGCGTTTTACCAGATCCAGTAGGCCCTAATAATAGTATATTACTTTTTTGTAATTCAACTTCATCATCTGATAAGTTAGAATTTATTCTCTTATAATGATTATAAACAGCTACAGATAAAGCTTTTTTAGCTTTTTCTTGCCCTATAACATATTGGTCTAAATAGTTTTTTATCTCATTTGGCTTCGGAAGTGTTGAAGTATCTAATTCAACGCTTTCTTCAAACTCATCTGTTATTATTTCTGAACATAAATCAATACATTCATCACAAATATAAACTCCAGGTCCAGCTATTAATCTTTTAACCTGTTCTTGGTTCTTTCCACAGAAAGAACATTTTAATTGTTTTTTGTCTTCATATTTAGCCATAAATTCACCTCACTTAGGTTAAGATAGAAATATTATTTTTCGCTTGCCTTATCGTTTTTAGTAATTACTTTATCTACTAACCCATAATTCATAGCTTCATCTGCACCCATAAAGTAATCTCTCTCAACATCAACTTTAATTTTTTCTATAGGCTGATTAGTGTTTTCACTTAAAATTTTATTTAAGGAATCCTTTATTTTTAATATTCTCTTTGCATGAATATCAAAATCTGTTGCTTGCCCTTGGAATCCACCTAAAGGTTGATGAATCATGATTTCACTATTTGGTAATGCAAATCTCTTTCCTTTTGCTCCTGATGAAAGTAAGAATGCTCCCATTGAAGCTGCCATACCTATACATATAGTTGATACATCTGGTTTTATATATTGCATTGTATCATAAATAGCCATACCTGCAGTAATTGATCCACCCGGACTATTTATGTATATATATATATCCTTATCTGGGTCTTCACTTTCTAAAAATAATAATTGTGATACAACTAAATTTGCTGTTACATCATTTACTTCCCCACTAAGCATAATGATTCTATCTTTTAATAATCTTGAAAAAATATCGTAAGATCTTTCACCTCTGTTTGTTTGTTCTACAACCATTGGAATTAAACTCATCGTATTCCCTCCTTCTCTATTTTTACCCTCTTTATAAAATATATCCAAAATCTAAAAAACTAATTATATTAAATTATATAGAATTTAATAAATTTTGTTAATAAATTATTGAAATAATTGCCAGAAAAATTTCTGGCAATTATAATGGTTTCTATTTATTGTTTTCTACTAATAACTTTATAGTCTTGTTAGCTCTTACATCTGTTGTTAAAGCTTCTTTTTGGTTGTTCATTAATAATTCGATCATTTTGTCATCACCAGCTGAGTACATTTTAGCAACTTCTTCAGCTCTAACTTTTAACTCTTCTTCAGTAACTTCAACATTTTCTGCTTTTTCTACTGCTTCTAAAACTAAGTCAGTTTTAACTTTTTTAGCAGCATTTTCTCTCATGTATTCTCTCATTTTAGCAGCATCAGTTCCAGTGAATTGGAAGTATTGCTCTAAAGTTAATCCTTGGTATTGAAGTCTTTGCTCAAGGTTTTTAACCATTGAATCTATTTCTTTGTTAACCATAGCTTCTGGAACTTCTACAGTAGCGTTATCAACTACAGCGTTGATTATAGCTTCTTCGTGTTCTCTTTCAGCCTTAGTTACGTTAGCTTCTTCTAACTTCTTAACCATGTCTTCTTTAACTGCTGCTAAAGTATCGAATTCTGAAACTTCCTTAGCAAACTCGTCGTCTAAAGCTGGTAATTCTTTAACTTTAATTTCTTTTACAGTAACTTCGAACTTAGCTTTTTGTCCGTTTAATTCTTCTTTACCGTAGTTTTCTGGGAAAGTAACGTTAACTTCTACTTTATCTCCAACTTTAGCTCCAACTAATTGTTCTTCAAATGTATCTATGAAAGTTCCTGATCCGATTTCTAATGAATAATCTGAACCTTCTCCACCTTGGAATGCTTCTTCATTAACAAATCCTTTGAAATCTATAACAGCTATATTTCCATTTTCAATAGCTCCATCTTCTTTACTTTCAACTCTTGCATTTTTTTCTTGCATTTCTTTTAACTTAGCATCAACTTCTTCGTCAGTTACGCTATAGCTTGGTTTTTCAACTTTTAATCCTTTGTATTCCCCTAATTGAACTTCTGGATATACAGTTACTTCAGCTGTATAAACGAAATCCTTTCCTTCTTCTGCTACTAATATGTCAATTCTTGGGTAATCTACTGGTATTATGTTGTTTTCAGTTAAAACTTCTGGATATGATCCTTCAATAGCGAAGTTTACTGCATCTTCCATTAAAGCTTCTATTCCGTATTGCTTCTTAACGATAGCCATTGGAACCTTTCCTTTTCTGAATCCTGGCACGTTAAAGTGCTTCTTGTTCTTGTTATAAGCTTTAGTTAAAGCTTCTTGGAATTTACTCGCTTCAACCTTTACCTCAAATTTAACAACATTAGTTTCTATTTTTTCCATTTTAGCTTCCATCGTCTTCTTCCTCCTGAAATAGTAAATACTATCATAATTGATATAACTAGGTTATTATAACATATAGTATCAAATATTTTCAAACTATTTATGTTTATATTGTTATTTATGTGCTTTAGTTAGTTAAATTACCATTATTATCAATATATTTAATACTGCCATCTATATTAACTTCTAACCTTCCATCTTTAACTTCTCCTAGCTTTACATCTAGCCCCTTTGAGTTCCATAAAGTAGTATGAGTCTTTGTAGGAATATCAATTATCCATATATATTTTGATAAGTCAGTACCAAAGTATGGCACGTTGCTTATATATGCTATTTTACTGTCACTAATAAATTTTGCCTCTACACTCCATAAATATCCTTGATATGTTGATAATACAGTATCCTTATTAAAGTTTTCTCCATCTGGAGCCACATAAACTTCCTTAGTTAAATTATGAGTTTCTCCTTTAGTATCTGATAACCTAATATTTTGACCTTCATCTATAGTTAAAATATATTTCTTTGACGGGCTAATGCTATGGTAAATTCCATTTGGAATTTCCATTGCCTCTTTTAATTGTATCCCATCATTCTCTTCTTCATACTCTACTTTTAAAATTTTATCATCAGATAACCTTATTTCTAAAACTTTCTCCTTAGGATTTTCCTTTAAGATATCCCCCTCAGCTAAGGTTTCTTTTTCCCCTTGACTTTCCTCTACATTATTATCTACTTCTTGAACTTCACCTTCATCTTCTTTATTTGTATTACCATTTGTAAATCCAATTGAAGATAAATCTATTTCTTTAATAGTAAAAGTTACTACTGAAACTCCAATAACTAATGTAGCTAAAATACTTCCAAAAATTATTCTTTTTCTTTTTTTCATTTTTCTTTCATAATCTCTACTAAAAATGCTAGGCTTTCTCACCGCTAATTACCTCCCAAGTTTATAGATCCATTAGTAAACTATAATTCTTTAAACTTTATTTTACAATATCTCCCCGTTTAAATATATAGTTTATTTTATTTTTAATAATTTTTTTATTTTTTCTATTGTATCTTATAAAACATATATATTAACCTCTGTTTTTACAACAAGATTTTTTACTTCCACAACCACCTTTTGTCGAACAACCATTAGACTTACCGCAGCTACATCCACAACTTAGTAAACCAAGTTCCTTCATTTCTTCTTTAGTTAACTTAGCTTCATTTTCGCTATACTCCTCATATTCTGGAGTACTTTTTAATAATTCTTCTTTTTTTATTTCAATCATTTTAAACACCTCTCTTTTGATTTTAGCCATATTTTAAACTAGTGTTGATAAAATCCATATTATTAATTAAGAAGTAAGAGTTTCGACAAAAACTCATTTGGAAGTTTTATAAAATATATTTCATTTATAAACTTCGTATAAGTTTAATGCTTTACTATTTACTCTTCACTTATTCACTCTTCCATTGATTTAAAACATAGCATTAATTTATTCATTTTACCTTATTAAACAACACTTTATATAAAATTTCTATAATTTTCGATATTTTTTTAAAATACTATTGGATTTTAGCAAATTTTGTATTATAATATAATTGTAATGACATTATATTACATTTATTCATAAATTTAAAGCCCATACCACTTATAGTATTTACTATAAGTTTATAATAAACCCCACACATGTTCATTTATTCCCTTTCTTAATGAACATAACCCTTTAACCTGTGCAATTAATCTTGTACAGGTTTTTAATTTATCCGTAATACTCCAATTAAAGCTAAAAAACTTTTTATGAACATAAATAAAACACCTAGCAAAGATTAATATCCTCACTAGGTGTTTATGTATTTTTTATATTTTAAAAAATTTAAAGTCCACTTATTAATTTAAATGATACTGTTACATATATTTATAACTAACTATTAATTACAAATAAATATCCGTATATAGATCAACTACTAAATACTTGTCTATATACTAACCATTTAAAACAACTAGGCTAAAATGTTTAACATTTCAATAAAACTGTCACATACAACAGTGAATTTTGCTAAGTTCTTAACTCTTCACTAATAATTATACATAAGGTGTTGGGTCAGTATGCTGTCCATTAATTCTTATTTCCCAATGTATATGAGGGCCTGTACTCATTCCAGTTGACCCTACTAAGGCTACAACATCACCTTGATTTACTGCTTGTCCAACAGATACTAATAAACTACTATTATGAGCATATAAGGTTTGTACCCCTTGACCATGGTCAATTATTATTGTATTTCCATATCCACTTATCCACCCTGAGTAAGCAACTGTTCCACTTTTTGATGCATAAACAGAAGAACCATATGGGTCACCTAAGTCTACTCCAGTATGGAATCCTGCTTCTCCAGTAACAGGATTAATTCTTGGTCCATAACTATCAGTTACTACACCATATCCTGGTCTTAAGAACCCTTCTTGTGTTGGTGGCCTTTCATTTCCGCCAGTATCTCCTCCTGGTGTGCCCCCAGTGTCTCCACCTGTGTTTCCACCATTTCCACCTGAACTTCCTCCACCATTATTAATATCAGCAAATATAGCATCTAATTCAGCTTGAAGTTCTTTATTATAAGCCACTAAGCTTCCTATTTCGTGTGCAAGCTCCTGTTCCTTTTCAGAAAGTGATGCTATTATGTTAGATTTACTATCTTCAAGAGCCATAAGTTCATCCATTTGTTTTTGTTGCTCTTCTTGCTTAACTAAGAATCCTTTTTGTGCTTCTAAAATTTCACCTTGTTTTTTAACTATTTCCTCTTTATCTTTTTTAGTTTCTTCAATACTTAAAACTAAATTCTTTCTAGCATCTTCTAGTTCAGCTTGAATCTTCTTGCTGGCTTCTATTAAGCTTTTATCAATATCTATTAATCTAAATATACTTTGGATAGTTGAAAAAAGTGAACTAATACTTTCACTTGTAATAATCATATAAATATATTGGCTAGTCATATCCATCTTATAATAATTTCTAAGCCTTAAGCCTAGCATTTTTTCACTTTCTTCTTCTTCCTTTTCCTTTTCAACTATAAGCTTTTCTGTAGATTCTATTTCTATTTCTTTACTTTTAATCTTTTCTTCTACTTCATTTATTTCCACTTGAAGACCATCTATTTGTGCTTGATATTCATTTACCTCTGCAGTAACCTTATCTAAGTCCTTAGATTTTTCTTCTATTTGACCTAAAATACCTTCAAGTTCACCTTCATACTTACTTTTTTCACTATTTATATTATTTTTTTCATCTTCAAGATTATCAATGTTCTCTTTGTTTTGATTTATTTGATTTTCTAATGAACTACTTGATTCTGCAAAAACAACTATATTATTAGAAGCTACTGCAACCATAACTCCTAAAGCTATAATTTTAATTTTCTTATTTATCATTTACGCTTCCCACCCCTGATTATCTAAATTAACTTTTTGTACATCATCTACTAACCACTGATTATTTACATACTTAAGTCTTGTAAATAATATAGTTTCAATATCCTTTTTTGAATTAGTAAAAATGCTTTTATACACTTTGTAATTTAGCTTTACTACAATTTGTGCTACATAATTATCTTCTTCATATTTAAATTCACTGCTTTGAATATTAGTTTCTAAATCACCAATTTCATAATTGTTCTTAAGTAAAAAGGCTTTTTGCTTTAATTCATTATAAATTTTGCCCTTAGTTTCTTCATGGGCTAAAATTATTAAACTTTCATCCTTAGAATTTAAAGCTAAAAACACACTTTCATAAAACCTTTGAATTATATCCTTAGTTTCATTTACAAGTGATTCATTTACCATATTTAAATCTATTTTTATATCAGGAATGTCCTTTACTATTACATCTTCACTCTTTACAATTCCCCAAGGAAATTCTCTTTGAAGTGATAAAGTAACTCCTAAATTACTAGGAATAGGACCAAAACTTTTTATATCCTTAACTAGCTTATTAGTATCTTTTCCATTAATAAATACCTTACTATCATTAAAATTAGAGGTTAAATTAATATTAACTGCATCAAAATCAATAGATATTTCTTCATTTTTCATTGCAGATATCTGAAGCTTTTTTTCTACCTTTCCATATTCAGTATTTAATTCTCCTCTTACCTCATATATACCTGGTACTAAGGCTCTTTTAACATTATTTTCTGGAATTTTTTCATTATTTATATAAAAGCTTGCATTATCAAAATTACTTTTAATCTTAATAGCTACAGCATTTATTTCTAAATAATAATCCGTTACAAATAGTTTACTATCTTCTACTAAAGTAAAAACTCCACTTTGCCCTTTTTCCCTAAGCTCTTTAATAACATTATTAATTCTAGCAGTATCCTTTTCATAAAAATCTACTAATGGCTTTAATTCCCTTACTTTAACATTATCTTCTAAAATCTTAACATCATTTCTCAAGGTATAGGCATTACCTTTTTTTAAAGCTACCTCTAAATCCCTAAGTAAATCCCTTTCTGATGTTCTTAAATTAAAAATAAATAGAAAAACTAAAGTTAATAAAGCTAATATTAAAGGATATTTTATTTTTATAACCTTTTCTTTTATATTGCTTTTATTTATGTTTTTTATATCATTAAATAAATCAATAAAATAATTTTTAACCTTGCCTAATGTTTCCTTAAGCCATTCCATATCAGTCACTCACTTTATTCTAATATATCAATGATCCACTTATTACATTCAGTACACTTATAAATTCTTATTACAAATAAATCTAAAAGCTTACCTTCTGCATTTGCTCCCATAGCTTCTACTTCAGCTCTAGTAATAAATTCATCCTCTTCATTTAAAAAACCAGGTATTTCTACAATATAGTTTTCCTTTGTTTTTTCACAACAATCATTTAAATCCACTACTTCTATTTTTTCATAATCTAAAGTAGAGCTTAATTCTTCGATTATAGGAAGTACATCCTCAAATTCTTCCAAGTTATCTAAAAATTCTTCCTTATAAAATGATAAGTCCTTTATTTTAAATAATTCTTTCATCTTAAAATCCACCTTTTTTTAATACTATTTTACAATTTATCTTATAATACATTAATTTTATCTTTATTGATATATTTTATCAAGTAATTTAACTTAATATTAATTTTTAAATTATATTACATTTAAAATTCCTGTGATATAATGTAGAATAATTTAATAACTTACTTTAAGGAGGACAATATGATTTTTGATAGCCATATGCACTCTAAATTTTCTACTGATAGTAATATGAATTTAGAAGATGCTATTAATACTTCAAAAAATCAAAATCTAGGAATTATTATTACTGAACATATAGATTTTGATTATCCAGTTTTAAATGAATTTAAATGTGATGTAGATTCTTACTTTAATGAATATGAAAAATTTCGTAGCAATACTGTAGGTCTTGGAATTGAATTTGGATTATCACACACACCTTCAACTATTGAAAAAAATAATTTTACAGCATCTAATTATGATTTTGATTTTGTTTTGGGATCAATTCATATAGTTGAGGGAGTTGATATTTACTCAGAATACAGTAAGGCTACTTATCCTAAATATGAGTATTTCAAAAGATATTTAGATTATATGCTTAAATGTATAAATCTTTATGATAACTTTGATGCCTTATCTCATATAGATTATCTTTGTAGATATGCACCATTTTCTGATAATGAATTATTAGTTTCTGACTATAAAGATATTTTTTCTCAAATATTTATTACATTAATAAATAAAGGAAAGGTGTTAGAGCTTAATTCAGCAAGATTAAATAATAAAACTTCTATTAATTCATTAATAGATATTTATTCTCTTTATACTGATTTAGGTGGAAAATATGTAACATTAGGATCTGATGCACATAGACCTTCAGATATAGGAAGAAACTTTAAAACTTCATTAGAAATGATAGATCACCTTAACTTAAAGGGAGTTTATTTTAAAAATAGAAAAATGGAGCTTTTTTAAGCTCCATTTTTTTATGCTGCCTTTGCATTTGCATCTAATTTTCTTACATGTATCATTTCTCTTACTAATACTATTACTGCTATAACTGTATAAATAACGTCTGATACTGGCTGTGCTGCCCATATACCATCTAAACCAAATATCGGTGGTAAAATTAAAAGCATAGGAATAAGTAATATCACTTGTCTTAATAAGCTTAAGAACATTGCAAGCTTTGCCTTTCCTATAGATTGTATATAGTTAGATCCAGTTATTGAAATCCCAAGCAGTGGAATCATTAAAAGATATACTCTTATTCCTCTTACTGAAATAGCCATAAGTTCTGGGTCTTTATTAAACATTCCTATAATAACTTCTGGGAAAACCTGAGTTATTACAGCTGCTAGTGCTAATATTACAGTTGATGCTATTGCTGAAAGCTTCCAAGCATCCTTTGCTCTCTTATATTTTTTTGCACCATAGTTATAACCTATAATAGGTTGTGAACCTTGATTTAGCCCAAATATAGGCATTAAGAATATCATTGAAGCTGAAGAAATAGTTGCCATAGCACCTATTGCTAAATCTCCTCCATAAGCTTTTAATGAATTATTTGCAATTACTTGAACTAAGCTTGCTGCTATTTGCATAGTAAATGGAGCTAATCCTATTGCAAAAATCCCCATAACAATCTTTTTACTTAACTTTAAGCCAGACTTTTTAAACTTTAAGTTTGATTTTCCTGAAACATAATATTTTATTGCTAATACTGCTGTTAATATTTGTGAAATTACAGTTGCTAATGCTGCTCCATGAATTCCCATATTAAATCCAAATATAAATAATGCATCTAAAACAATATTAGTTAAACATCCAACTACCATTA
This sequence comes from Clostridium sp., assembly GCF_051654825.1. Classification (GTDB taxonomy): domain Bacteria; phylum Bacillota; class Clostridia; order Clostridiales; family Clostridiaceae; genus Clostridium. The sequence continues at coordinate 7,747 of NZ_JBOFYU010000028.1, read as the reverse complement.
TAGTTGCTGAAAGCTTTGGATTACCATCAGCTCTAATAGTACTATTAAGTGAAAAAGCAGTTAAGTTAAACACTGCACCTATTAAAATAATATTTATATATGACTTTGCATAATATAATGTACTTTCACTTGCACCAAATTTAACTAAAATAGTATCTCCAAATAATACTCCAATAATAGTTAATGTTATACCTACTATAACAGAAAGTGTTATTGCATTTCCTATTACATTAGTTGCCTCTTCTTTTTTTCCTTGACCAAGCTTAATTGAAATATTACTAGTTGACCCAATTCCTATTAACATACCAAATGCTAATAATATTGTAATTATAGGCATTGTAACTCCAACACCCGTTATAGCTAATGGACCTACATCTGGTATATTACCTATAAATATTCTATCTACTACATTATATAAAGCATTTACAAGCATACCTATTATAGCTGGTAATGAATACTTTAATAATAGCTTTCCTATAGACTCTTCCCCTAACATTTCTTGATTTTTCATAAATTCCTCCTATCTACTTATTAATCAGTACATATTTTATCTAATAATTTCATTATTGTATCTTTTTCCTCTTGGTTTAAATTTTTAGTTACCTTGCTTTCCCATGATCTTGCAACAGAAAAAACATTTTCTCTTAATGAAAGTGCCTTTTCTGTTAAATTAACACGATTAGCTCTCTTGTCATCTTTATCTGTAGTTCTTGTAATAAAGCCTTCATCCTCAAGCTTTTTTAAAGCTCTTGCAGTCGTTCCCTTATCTATATTAAGATTTTCAGCTAATTCTTCTTGCCTTATTCCATCTTTTCTATATAACTGAATTAAAAATAAAAATTGTCCATAACCAATTCCATATGGAGCTAAATTGCAAGTAATATATCTTGTCCCTTTTCTTTGAATTTGAGATATATAGCGACCAACATAGCTACATTCTTGTTCCTTCATTTAAATTACCTACCTTATAAACCTAGTATTTTTTAAATCAATATAGTTGCATCTGCAACCATATGTTATTATATACTTAATTAGTTGCAAGTGCAACTATTATATTACACAAAATAATTTATTGTTTTCTTATAACAATTTACAATATATATTTTAAAACTTCCTAAAACATAAAACTTACTCTAAAAATTCAAATTATAAATTCTAAAATAAAAATAAAGGTTGTCATTCAACAACCTCATAAAAACACTCATTTACACCTTAATATTTCGTTATAACATCTAGATTATAAACATTACCTTAAGCCATAAACTAATAACAAATTATATTTCCTACTAGCTTACCAGCTTACTACTCTTCACAATTACAAAGTTTAGCCTATTACTTCTTATATATTCTCTTCTTCTATATTATCTTTACTCTTTACTTTGACTATTACCTTCTCCACTACCTTATAAGGAAAGTCTAAAATCATTCCAATATATTTTTTATCTATTTTCTTTACTAAGAAAATCATTATTTCACCTATTAAAATTGCTGCTATTATATCTAATACAAAATGCTGCTTAATAAATAAAGTTGAGAAAATAATTAATACACCTATTGCTTGAGTATATATAAAAAATCTTTTATTATAAACTTTTTTTGTATTTCTCATTATTAAATAAGTATTTAACACATGTATTGAAGGAAAACAATTAAAAGGTCTATCACTTGAATAAACAATTTGAAGAAGTTTATCTAAAATACTACTTCCTTCTATAACTGGTCTATTTATTTCTGTTGGAAAAATATAAAAAATTACATAACATATACACATTCCTAAAATTATCTTTATAAATGTTCTTATATACCCCTCCCTATCTTTTGACAAGATAAAGATTAAACCAAGAAAAATATAAATATACCAATATAAATATGGTATTACAAAACCACTTTCAAAAGGAATAATCTGATCTATGTGTAATTGAATATTAAAACCTTTTTCATAAAGCTTATTAGCTATAATATAATTTACATTAATAATAGGTATTAATATTAAAAAACTTAAATCAACAACATTAATACTATATTTTTCTATTATATAGTTTTTAATTTTTATTAAATTCTCCATTACCCACCAATCCTTAAATAACTATTACTATAGAATATAAGAATTAGTGAATTTTGATTCCTAAATTTTTTCTAGCCTATATCCAATTTCTTTATTACCCTTTCTATAACACTCCTTTAAGATATCATTTTTCCAAACTTCTTCCTTAAAAGGCTTATCAAAGGCAATTTGAAAAGTTCCCTTATAGTACTTTTGGATTAAACTTTCTTCTAATTCCTCCTGAGTTTTACATTCTAAGTTATCTAATATATGGTTTACCATAAAGCCTGAATTAGTTAATCCTCTTCCTACTAATATAAATCTATGACAATTTAAGGGATCTTGCTTTGCTCCTAGAAGTGCAATTCTATATCCCTTAAGACAACCTTTTTTTAATCTCTCAATACCTACCTTAAAGCTCTCATCTATTTCTAGAACCTTTTCAAAATCAGCATAGCCTTCTTGAAAGTACAATTCCTTATTTTTTCTTTGAGCTGCAAATTCTTCCCCCATATAAATATATATAAACCCATTTCTTTTTAATGTTTTTTCTATAACCTCTTTATTATATTGAATATTATATTTTGAATAAGGTATCCCCCTTATATCTACAACACAATCTATATTATATTTTTTTAGCATTTCTATAAGTCTTTCTTCTTTATAATTAGAATGTCCTATAGTAAATACCTCCATTTTAGCACCTCTTTCATTTTATATATTATTTTTATTATTTGTTTTCTTATAAAAATTAACCTGCAAATATATAAATCTCTATATTCAATATGTTTACAAATAATTATAATAAATTTAAAATTATAGATTAATAAACTTAATTGTTCTGTTCTAAGTTATGAAGTACATTTCTACATAGCCCAATAATCACTAATGATATAAATAAATTCCATACTAATGTAATTAAAAGTGCATATGTCTGTCCACCTAAAGCAAATCCCACAACAAATGTGCCTATTACTCCTGGAAGGGCAACTAAAATTACCACTATGAAATTTAGCATCATAAGTATACCCTTACTTGCAACTTTTCCAATAACTCTTTCTGCTAATATATCTGCTGCAATAAATACCAATCCAAAGCCAACTCTTGCAGCTATACAAATTATAATATCTACTGGACTTGCTTTTAGTAATATACCTACTATACCAAAAATTATAATACCATCTATAAAAGACTTTAATATCCCCTCTGCTATAGAAGCTATTAGCTTTTTAAATGGACTTTGTGGGAACATATAAATGTAATGCATAGTAAGCTCCCTTGCCCATCTTCCAGTAAAACTAATAAATAACTGAATATAAGTTGATACTGCAAATGCTATAACTATACTGCCACTCTCTTTCATAAACAAAGTAAAAATTGCTACCATAGCTAATTGAATAAAAGTACCATTATCAAAGATAACTTTGCCAGCTCTTCTATTTTCAAGTATATGTTTAAAGAAAAATACCCCCGCACCTTTACCATGGTTTATTCCTGTTTCCTTAAGCTTTACTTTCTTTTTAAAGGACATCTCTGCTATTTTCCCGTTTTTAGCATCTTCAATTCTGCTATACATAGTTTCAGTAACACCTAAAACATCTTCATAATAGTTATTATCACTTTGTAACATAGCAAAAAATACTAATATAATTCCAATAACCGTTAGAACAAAGTATATTAACGCTCCATTCATTCCTCCAACAATTGCTCCATATGTTAGGGCTTGAATCCATCCAACAAAAGGAATCCACTTATTAAACTCAAGGTTTATTCCATCTACAACTGCCGTAATTACATCACTTCCAACACTTAATTTAAATAAAACTGAAAGAATTACTGGTAATATACTAAGGTATACTACTAATTTTGCAACCTTCTTTTTCTTCTCATTACCACTAGTTATAATATATACAGCAATTGATATAACACTACCAATAAAGGTTATAGCAAAATATCCTACAAAAATTATAAATACTCCTCTTAATCCTATCCCGTAGAAGCTCTTTAGTGTTCCTGCCTGAAATAATATTAGAAATGAAAATAGAAATGATATTCCCATCTGTCTAATTAATCCATAAGCTAAAATTTTCTTTGGTGATGTAGGAGATACAAATAGTAAATTCACATCTGACATTTTAAATAAGGTGGAACCTGCTGATATTCCTTGAATAATCTGACTTACAAAGAAAAATATGAATATACTAAAAATTATAGCACCTAGCTCATCTATAGGTCTTACAGTATCAGCAATACTACTTGTCCCCTGCATTGTAGAAGATACCATTGCCATAACCATTAATCCTATTAGCACTAAATAAGCTATAAGTCTTCCTGGGTGATTTTTTAAATCTTTAATTTGATTTTTAAAACTTGTTCTCCAAAGATAAAATATTCCATTCACAATTACTCACCCTTTCCTTCAGTTATACTAAAAAATAATTCCTCAAGGCTTTTATTAGAGTTTTTACTTTTCTCTTTACATTTTGTAGCTACAATTTTACCTTTCATCATTATATGAGCTACATCCCAATAATCCTCTACACTATCTATCATATGAGTACTTATTACCATAGATATTCCCTGTGATTTTAGTTCTAATATCGTCTCCTTTAAACTCTTTATAGCATGAGGATCTAAACCAACTAAGGGTTCATCAAAAATTATTACCTTTGGTTTAGGCAGTAATGCACAACAAATACTTACCTTTTGCTGCATTCCCTTTGATAACTCTTTTCCAAACTTAGTTTTCTTATCATCAAGTTCAAATTTCTTTAAAAGCTCGTCCCCATATTCTCTCCAATTTTCAAGGTTATATCCTCTGGCAATAAACTCAAGATGCTCTTCTACTGTAAGCATATCGTAAAGCACTGGTATTTCTGGTACGTAACCAATCCTTGCCTTAGCTTCTAACTCTCTGTTTTCAATACCATCTATAGATATTTTCCCATCAAATCTTAAAAGCCCACAAATACACTTTATTATGGTAGATTTCCCTGCTCCATTTGGTCCTAATAGCACTGTAATTTCTCCATTATTAACTTGAAAATTTATATCACTATTAGCCATAACTTTACCATACTTTTTAGTTACATTACTTACCTCTAACATAATTTCACCATTCCTTTATATAAAATTTATTCAATTTCTCTTTAATGTATATTTAAAAACATAGTTCTTTATTATATTTTAATTAACTCTATATTTTCACACTTCTTAGAATCTTTTAATGCTAACAATATAATAGCTGAGCCACTTAACAGCAACCCAATTCCTATAACTAACATAATCACACTAACCACTAAATACTCTTAATCTACTGATAATTACTCCTCCTCAAAAATAAATACTTTTTCAATTGTACTATCAAATATTACAGCTATTTTATGAGCTAAATATATAGATGGATTATATTTACCATTCTCTAATGAAATAATAGTTTGTCTACTAACTCCACAAGAGGTAGCAAGTTCTTCCTGTGTCATATTATTTTGTCTGCGTAATTCTTTAATAATATTTTTCATAATTACCCTCCAATGTATAGTATACTTTACATTTAAAATTATAAGTCCCCACTTTCCCCTAATTAATATCCTTACTAATGTAAAACTAACTTTACACTTAATAGTATAGTCAGCTTTACATTCGAAGTCAATATTTTCCTAAAAAAGTTAAGCTCCTTTTACTTTTTACCCCAACAAATTTCTATTTATCAGTGAATTTAGTTTAACTAAAGCACTTTAATATCTAACTTTAAACTCGCTTGAAAATATGAATTTACCCAGTAGATTAAGTATGGATTTTGATTATGATTAGATAAATATTTCAGTATATAAATTAATTTTAGTGAATAGATGATTTATGTGCTTTATTTTTTTCTAATAAATTTTAATAAATTTGTAAAGTTAGCTTGACTAAAAATGTAAAGCAAACTATACTTGAAATGTAAAGTTAATTTTACAAAGGTGGTGTTTTCTTGAAAAATAAAATTCAAGAATTAAGAAAAAGTAAAAAGATCACGCAGGGTGAGTTGGCTCAAATGTGTGGAGTTTCCAGACAAACTATTATTTCTCTTGAAAATGGTAAATACAATCCATCGATTTTGTTGGCTCATAAGATAGCAAAAATCTTTAATTGTATTATCGAAGATATTTTTATTTTTGAAATATAATGAAGTTAGAAAGACGAGGTGAAAAACTATGAAATCTTTAAAGAATACAATATTTGAAAGCATTATATACTTTGGTATATGTGGTTTAGCAATAATACTTTATAAACAAGGCTTATTACCTAATATATCTGATGGTGTTGCTAAGGCTATACATCCTATTTCTCTTATACTTGGTGTGGGAGGTATATTTGTTGTTTTAATATCTTATCTAAAATACCGAGAGATTAAGTATAATCCTAAATCTAAAGAAATATTTGAAACATTTGATACAGATGAAAGAAATATTTATTTGAAAGATAAAACAAACTCAAAAGTATATACTATCTTTAATATTATTGAAATTCCATTAGGCTTAATATTATTATTTCTTGGGTTTGATGAAGTAGGTATTGGACTTATGATATACCATTTTCTAAAAGAAGGAATAAGATTTTTAATTTATATAAATCTTTCAAAGAAATACTAATATGAGACCATAACTTAAAGAAGAAATTCTTAAAATAGAAATGTACTATAAGTTATTATTGGGAACCAAATGGTTTCCTTTTTTATTTGTAAAATATAATATATAATTATTACATAAATAGGAATTTTGCAAGGAGGAGTTTAAAATACTATGATATTAAAAACATTAGTTGAAAATAAATCTGTTTCATCAGATTTTAAAAATAAACATGGTATATGCTTTTATATAGAGACTAATAATCATAAAATACTATTTGATTTAGGTAAAAATGGGTTGTTTCTTGAAAATGCAAATAAAATGGGAATTGATATTTCAGATATTGATACAGTGATAATATCTCATGGCCATGTAGATCATGGAGGGGCTTTAAAACTATTTTTAGAGAAGAATCATTCTGCAAAGGTTTATATTAGAGAAAATGCTTTTGATAAACACTATACAACACTTCTTGGACTTAAAATTAATGTTGGTATTGATAGTTCATTAAAAAATCATCCACAAGTTGTTCTAACTGAAAAAAGAATGGTGTTAGATAAAGAATTAACTCTATTCTCTGATGTTGAGACTAAGGAATGTCTTTCTACATCAAATAATACATTATTTGCAAAAGTGGGAAACGGTATCTTAATGGATGATTTTTCTCATGAACAAAGTTTAATTATTTCAGAGAATAAAAAGTTGATGCTTATTGCAGGTTGTTCACATGCAGGAATAATAAACATAAAAAACAAGGCTGAACGTATAGTCAATGATAGACTAGATTGCATTGTTGGAGGTTTTCACTTGTATAATCCAATATCAAAAAGGACAGAAAGTAATACTTTGATACAGGAAATCGCCGAAAGATTAAATAATAATTTTACGTATTACTACACTTGCCACTGTACAGGTGAAAAAGCATTTAATAAGATGAAGGAAGTTCTTTCAGAACAACTTAGCTACTTATCTACTGGTAGTGAAATAGAAGTGTAAATTCTATTTTCGCCATTAGAATTTGAGGAACATTCTTAACGTATTACGAATTAAAACTACGAAAAAAGCACTTAGCAAAATTTATTTTATAATCTTA